>JBDKGQ010000011.1:0-11031 GCA_039798145.1 Bacteroidota bacterium | reverse complement strand
TATCATAATTCGGATCTCTTTTCTTAAACAACATAATTAAATAATCCCCTCTCTAAGTAAATCATGTAAATGAATAAAGCCTACAAATTTTTTCTTTTCAGTCACAACCAATTGAGTAATATTAAAAGACTTCATCATATCTAAGGCTTCAATTGCCATTGTATCGCTTTCAATATGCTTAGGTTTTTTATTCATGATGTCTTTTGCTTTCAATATATCAAACTTGCCTTTTTGCTGCATCGTTCTTCTTAAATCACCATCAGTAATAATTCCAACAAGTTTGTTTTTATCGATAACTGCGGTACACCCTAAACGTTTGGAAGTGATTTCAAGAATAACATCGGTAATTGGTGTATTAGGACTAACAATTGGTTTAGGATTGTTTGCCCATAGATCGGCAACTTTTAAATAAAGCTTTTTACCTAACGCGCCTCCCGGATGATATTTTGCAAAATCTTTACTTGTAAATCCTCTTGCTTCTAATAAGCAAACTGCTAATGCATCGCCCATCGCTAATTGTACTGTAGTAGAACTGGTAGGTGCTAAGTTATGAGGACAAGCTTCTTGTTTTACAGCAGTGTTTAGAATATAATCAGCATGTCGGCCTAAATCTGAATTTTTCTTGCCTACCATTGCGACTAAAATATTTCCGCCGTTTTTAATTAATGGTGCAAGTACTTTTATTTCTGGAGTAGTGCCACTGTTGGAAATCAAAATGACAATATCGTTTTTTTGAATCATGCCAAGATCACCATGAATAGCATCCGCTGCATGCATGAAAATAGATGGAGTTCCTGTGGAGTTAAAGGTAGCAACCATTTTATTCGCAATGATTGCACTCTTTCCAATTCCACTTATAACAACTCTGCCTTTACAAGAAATAATTTTTTTTACTACTTCAATAAAATCCGAGTCAAGTTGTTTTTTTAAATCAGCAATAGCCTTCGATTCAATATCTATTGTCTTTTTTGCTGAAGCTAAAATTTTTTGGTCGGAGATCATAGTTGGTTTATCAATTATTATTGCAAAAGTATTTTATTATTTAATCTGAACTTTATTTGTTTTTATTTGTTTTTGAATGTATCTTCACGCAAGAAGAAATAGCTGTTTATAATTTGTGAATTGAATGATAAATATCTCGTTTCTTCAAGACAAAAATAGGTTAAATTTGTTGTCCTTTAATTTTCTAACGAATAATGTTATTGGCTGAATCAACGCTCCAGGAAGCGTTACAAAAATATTTTGGATACGAGCAATTCAAAGGTGAGCAAGAGCAAATCATAAGAAATGTTCTTGATGGAAATAACACCTTTGTAATCATGCCTACGGGTGGTGGTAAGTCGATGTGCTACCAGTTACCTGCATTAATGAGTGAGGGTACGGCAATCGTTATCTCCCCTCTTATTGCACTGATGAAGAATCAAGTGGATGCCATTCGTGGTTTCAATACTGATGATGGCATTGCCCATTTTTTAAATTCTTCACTTACCAAAACTGAGATTCAGACGGTTAGGAAAGATATCAAAGCGGGTAAAACAAAATTGCTTTATGTTGCGCCTGAGTCGCTTACGAAAGAAGAGAACGTAAAGTTTTTAAAGGAAGTTAATATTTCATTTTTTGCAATTGATGAAGCCCATTGTATTTCTGAGTGGGGTCACGATTTCCGTCCTGAATACCGTCGCTTAAGACCAATCATTGATGAAATCGGAAAAGTTCCAATCATTGCATTAACTGCAACAGCAACTGAAAAAGTTCAAGGTGATATTCAAAAGAACCTTGGAATGATGGACGCTAGCTTATTTAAAGCATCGTTTAATCGTGCGAACTTATACTATGAAATGCGTCCTAAGCAAAATGTGCTGAAGGAAATGATCAAGTTTGTTAAGCAAAATGCTGGAAAGTCGGGTGTGATTTATTGCTTGAGCAGAAAGAAAGTAGAAGAGGTAGCAGAGACATTAACAGTAAATGGAATACGTGCATTGCCTTATCATGCAGGGTTAGATCCAGCAACAAGAGCTTCGCATCAGGATAAATTTCTGATGGAAGAAGCAGATGTTATTGTTGCGACTATCGCCTTCGGGATGGGTATTGATAAGCCAGACGTTCGATTTGTCATTCATCATGATATTCCAAAGAGTTTAGAAGGATATTATCAGGAGACGGGTCGTGCAGGTCGCGATGGACGTGAAGGGAAATGTGTGACTTTTTATTCTTTCAAGGATATTGAAAAGTTAGAAAAGTTCATGAAGGGTAAGCCCGTTGCAGAGCAAGAAATTGGGAAGCAATTATTGATTGAGACGGTAGGGTATGCGGAGACTTCTGTTTGCAGAAGAAAGGTATTATTAAATTATTTCGGAGAAAGATATGAGCAAGATAACTGCGGGAATTGCGATAACTGTTTACACCCTAAACCATTGATAGAGGCACAAGATGAACTTGCATTATTAATTGATGCAGTAAAAGCGGTAAAAGAAAAACATCAAGGAGAACACTTAGTAAATGTACTTCTTGGAAAGGCAGATCAACAAGTAAAAACATATAAGCACGATAAATTAGAAGTGTTTGGTGAAGGTGCTGATCAAAGTGATCGTTTCTGGACAACATTAATTCGTCAGGCGGTATTAGCTGGTTATCTGCATAAGGATATAGATAATTATGGTTTGCTTAAAATCAGTGATAAAGCGGAAGCCTTTATTGAGAATCCAGAGTCGTTTAAGATTGCTTTAGATACAAGCTTTGAAGATACAGAGAGCGATGACGATGAAGAGTTCAGTGGTGGTGGAGCAGGTGGCGGTGGCGCAGCTGATACGCAACTGTTTGAGATGTTGAAGAATCTTCGCAAGACGGTTGCTAAGAATATGAACGTGCCTCCGTTTGTTGTTTTTCAAGATCCGTCATTGGAAGAAATGACAACCAACTATCCTATCACAATGGATGAGTTGAAAAATATTACAGGTGTTGGAGCAGGTAAGGCTACAAAGTATGGTAAGCCATTTATTGAGCTCATTAAAAAATATGTAGAGGATAATGAGATTGAAAGACCTGTTGACATCGTCGTAAAAAGTGTTGTCAATAAAAGCGGATTAAAAGTGTATTTAATTCAGAATGTCGATCGTAAAATTTCACTCGAAGGAATGGCGAAAGCAAAAGGATTAAAAGTGTCAGATATCATTTCTGAATTAGAATCGATAGTTGCATCAGGAACAAAAATCGATATCGGTTATTATATCAATGAAGTTGTTGATGAAGATCGTCAGGATGAAGTGTTTGATTATTTCAAATCTGCTGAATCGGACTCTGTTGAAGATGCACTAAAAGATCTAGGCGAAGATGATTATACAGAAGAAGAAATTCGATTGATGCGAATTAAATTCATCAGCGAAGTAGGAAACTAAAATCGCCTCAAATAATAAAGAACAAAAAACCCTGAAGCATGCGCTTCAGGGTTTTTTATTTAGTATTCATCTTCGTTAAAAAAGAAGTCGTCTTTCGTTGGATAGTCGGGCCATATTTCTTCAATAGTTTCATAAGGCTCACCTTCATCTTCTAACTCCTGAAGGTTTTCTATTACTTCCATTGGAGCTCCCGAACGAATTGCATAATCAATCAACTCATCCTTGGTAGCAGGCCAAGGGGCATCTTCCAGGTGGGAAGCAAGTTCTAAAGTCCAGTACATAGTTGTAAATTTAATAATTTTTAAACGATATAAAAATAAATTTGTTGCTCCCGTTTTTAACAGGGGCGTGCAAAAATAACAAAAGATTTATCTAAAAAAACAAATTTTTGAAAGGTATTTTAAATTCTTGGGTTCCAAGGACTTTCATCCGCATTCAGATTTTTAGCTGTCCAACGGGATAAAAGGAACAAATAATCCGATAAACGGTTGAGGTAGATACTGATAACAGGGTCCGTTTTTGCCTCGTTTTGCAAGTGCACAACTAATCTCTCTGCTCTTCTGCATACACATCTCGCAATATGAATTTGAGATACTAATGGGTGCCCTCCTGGTAATATAAATGACTTTAATGGTTCCAGTTGTTCATCCATAGCGTCCATTTCCTGCTCCAGGATTTTGCAATTATCTTCCGTTAACTCAGGAAGTTTCATCTTGCTCTTCTCTGGATCTGCAGCTAATAAGGAGCCTATCGTAAATAATCTGTCTTGTATATAAAGCAATTGTTGGATATGGTGCTTATCACCGATTTGATCTCTTATCAGTCCAACCCATGAATTTAATTCGTCAACCGTGCCATAAGCCTCTATGCGTAAATGATATTTTGGAACTCTCGTGCCACCTATGAGCGATGTCTCCCCTTGATCTCCAGTTTTTGTATAGATTTTCATTTTAAGCAGGTTGTTTGATTTTTATATTTTGATTCATTGCATCGGACTCTACTAATCCATCTTTTAATCGAACAATGCGATGCGCATGTTGTGCAATGTCTTCTTCGTGCGTTACCAATATTACGGTGTTTCCTCTGCGATGAATCTCCGCAAATAAATCCATTATCTCTTCGGATGTTTTTGAGTCGAGGTTACCTGTAGGCTCATCGGCAAGGATAATACTCGGATTAGTAACCAATGCACGTGCAACAGCAACACGCTGTCGTTGACCCCCTGAAAGTTCATTCGGTCTATGCGTCATACGATCATTTAATCCAACACTCTTTAATGCTTCTGCTGCTCTTGCTTCGCGGTCAGCTTTGTTAACTCCGGAGTAAATTAATGGTAAGGCAACGTTCTCTAAGGCGGTACTTCTTGGTAATAAATTAAACGACTGAAATACGAATCCGATTTGTCGGTTTCTGATTTCTGCTAGTTCATTATCCGACATTTTTGCAACGTCGATGTTATTTAAAAAATACTCTCCTCCAGAGGGAGTATCCAAACAGCCAAGTACATTCATTAATGTTGATTTACCAGAACCTGATGAACCCATTAAAGCTACATACTCATTTTTGAATATTTCTAAGCTGATGTCTCTTAAAGCAAATATTTTTTCTGCACCTACTTGATAGGTTCTCGAAATATGGTTGACTCTGATGATTGATTCCACAAAAAATAAATTTTATCAAAGGTAACAAACAGATGCATATTCTGTTTGCCCATATTGTTTATTTAACCACTATCTGATTAATATCTGATTTTGAAATCTTCTTTCGAAAATCCTGGGTTGAAAAATACAATTCCCATCATGTAAAGGTTAATGGATATGCTTACTCTTGGATGTTGGATGATTCTCTTCCAGGCTTCTTTCATTTCCTCCGACCAATTAATATCATCAAATATGATAAACGAATCTTCATGCATGTATGGAAGGCACATTTCGAAATATCGAAGAGTAGGTTCCAAGCGATGATTACCATCAATATAAACAGCATCAACTTTCTTTTTACGTTCTAATTGCTCTGCTAATGTATCATCGAAATTTCCAGGCACTATTTCAATATTTAAATCTGGAAATTGTTCAAGTTGTTTGCGCGTAAAGGCCGCTGTATAATCACATCCTTCTAAAGTAGTTAAGTTCAACTGCGGATTCCCAGCACTGATGTATAAAGAACTTATTCCTAAAGATGTTCCTAATTCAATTACGGTGTTTGGTTTTAAATAAGCCATCAAACGGAAAAGCATGCGTGCATATTTAGGAGGCTTAGCTGCATTTTTTGCAATGGAAGCAATGGATAATTCTTTATGTAAATTTCCATTTACTCCAGCGCCAAAGTCTTTAACAGAAATTATTGTTTTGTTTTTTAAGCAAGCTTCGCGATAATCTTCTATGCGATTTTGCGCTGGATTTTTTTTATCATATCGCCAGACAGCTTCATTTAAATTATAAAGAAAAGTAGATTGTAGTCCGTGGCGACCAACCGAATCAAACCAATAAACAATGTAACCAACAACCAAACGAAATAAACCTGTCATGCTTCGTTACTGTTTGCTCTTAATGAAAAAAGCACACTAACAAAAAGTATCATGATAATGGTGCCTAATGCAAATAGAGATGGTACATGAAAAAATTCAGCAATAATCATTTTTAAACCTACGAAAACCAGAATGATGGCAATACCGTATTTCAAATACTTGAATATTTTCATCAAATGAGAAATACCAAAATACAATGAACGAAGTCCGAGTACTGCTAATACATTACTGCAATAAATAATAAATGCATTTTTACTTATTGAAAGTGATGCAGGAATAGAGTCGACAGCGAAAATCAAATCTGTAAATTCAATAACGACCAACACAAGTAGCAAAGGAGTTGCAATTAATTTAGCATTTCTCTTTGTAAAAAACTTATGTCCATCATAATCATCACTCAACGGTACAAATCTTTTCATGATTCGCACAACATAATTTTTTGATAAATCAGTAGCCTCATCATCGTGATGGAAAAATATTTTGATTCCTGTAAACACTAAAAATCCTCCGAACAAATAAACCAACCATTCGAAATGTTGAATCAATGTTACACCTGCAGAAATAAAAATTCCTCTCAGTACTAACGCCCCCAATATCCCCCAAAACAATACACGATGTTGATACTCGTCAGGCACTTTGAAATATTTAAATACGATGATAAATACAAAAAGATTGTCAACGCTAAGTGTCCATTCAATGAGATAGGCCGTAACATATTCTGTAGCTGCATTGCTGCCTAAGTTACTATAAATCCAAATTCCAAATAGTAATGCAAGCACAATCCAAAACAAAACCCAAGTAATGGTTGAACTTACGGATACAGCTTTGTTATCACGATTAACAAAAAATAAATCCAGTCCAAGTAAGGCAAGTATACTTAAGTTGAAATAAATCCAAAATGATGAAGGAACAATATCTGTCATCAATTACTTTTTATAATTTTTTTCATCCAACGCATCTTTTCTCCACTGATGAAAAAAGTCCATTACAGTTTCTTTGCTATATCCTTCACCTTTTTCAAGATAGGCTGAATTTTGTGTGTGAATTAATTCTCCCTTCGAATTTAAAATCACGAAAACAGGGTATCCAAATCGTTGAGGAAATTGCAGTGATTTTAAAACATCTTCGTTTTTGTTTTCCTTGCTATAATTGATATGTTCTACGACAAAGTTTTTATTCATCGCAGAATCTAACTGTGAATCTGTAGTAACAAACTTGTTGAACATTCTACACCATCTACACCAGTTGCCTCCAATCATTAACAATACATGTTTGTTTTCTGCACTTGCTTTTAACGTTGCCGATTTGATTTGTTCTGCTGCGTTTAATTCAGGATGATAGATCAGCGAGTCTTGTGCAAATGAATCAAATGAAAGGGCGATTAAAAAAAATAGAATTAGTTTTTTCATTTTTCTACAGGTTCAGGAATTACTTTTTCAAACTCTTGCTTTACGTCTTCTAATGCTGGAAATAATAAATGCGCAAGGTTTAATACAGGTTGATATAGTAACGATTCTTGTTTTGTTTTTTTGTCGATTAACTGCACACGATTATCAATCGGCTTAAAGATGGCAAGGATTACACTAACCGTTAACGCGAATTTTAGTCCGCCGAAAATAGCACCCACCAACTGATTTATTTGCGTAAGCTTTCCGATTTTTAAAATGCCTTCTAAAAACTTCGCTAATAAAATCATTACTACTAACACTAAAATAAAAACGAGAATGAAGGTAATCCATGGCAGCACTCTTTCAGGACTATCCGTCATTTTTTTTACCATCCCCTCAAATAAGCCAGAAAATTTAATTGCTACGTATAGGCCAAGTACAAGGCCAATCATCATAGCAATTTCAAAGATGATTCCTCGCTTCCAACCTTTGTACAAGCCCCATGCTATTGGTAGTGCAATAAGTATATCTAAATAGTTCATGCTAATTCAATGTTTCTGCTAATATAATGCTTCGTGCTTCTTCATTAAACAATATACAGCATCAATCATTAACAATAAAAAGTCTAAAAAAGTTAATAAGCTTCCATCACCATTTTAACTCCTGGTAGTTCTTTTCCTTCAATGTATTCAAGCAAAGCCCCTCCGCCTGTTGATACATAACTTACCTGATTCGCGAGTGAAAACTGATTGATTGCTGCAGCTGAATCGCCACCACCAATCAGAGAAAACGCACCATTTGAAGTTGCTGCAACAATTGCATCAGCAACGGTTTTAGTTCCGTTTTCAAATTTCTTCATTTCAAAAACGCCCATCGGTCCGTTCCATAAAATCGTCTTGCTATCAGCAATCACTTTTGCAAATGCCGCTGCTGAATCAGGACCAATATCAAGTCCTAACCAACCAGCTTCAATATGACGGATATCCGTAGTGTTAGTATTAGCATCTTTATCGAACTTATCACCGTTTACAGAATCTGTTGGTAAATGAATTTCAACACCTTTAGCTTTCGCTTTTTCTAAAATCGATAAGGCTAAATCCAGTTTATCTTCTTCGCAAAGTGAATTGCCAATTTCGCCTCCCATAGCCTTGATAAAAGTATACGCCATTCCACCGCCAATGATGAGGTGATTAACCTTGTTCATTAACTGGTCAATGATTAAAATTTTATCTGATACTTTAGCTCCACCCATGATGGCAGTAAAAGGAGTAGCCGCATTATTCAATACTTTTTCAGCGTTGTTTAATTCGTTCGCCATTACATAGCCAAACATGCTATTGCCTTTAAAATATTGAGCGATAACCGCAGTGCTTGCGTGTGCACGATGAGCAGTTCCAAAAGCATCATTCACATATACATCTCCTAACGCCGCTAATTGTTTCGCGAAATCAGGATTACCTTTCTCTTCCTCTTTATAGAAACGTAAATTTTCTAATAACAACACTTCTCCGCTTTGCAATGATGCAGCTGCTTCTTCTGCTGGTGAGTTGATGCAATCAGAAGCAAATTTTACCGGACGATTTAATAATTCAGATAATGTGGCAACCGTATGCTTCAACGAATATTTCTCTGCAGGTCCTTCTTTTGGTCGGCCAAGGTGCGACATCAGAATTACGCTACCACCATCTTTCAATATTTTTTCAATTGTTGGAATTGCTGCTTTGATACGCGTAGGGTCAGTAACCTGAAAATCGCTGTTAAGAGGTACGTTAAAGTCTACTCGAATAAGTGCTTTTTTACCAGCAAAGTTGAATTGATCGATGGTTTTAATTTGCATAAGATTGAATTTTAAGAGCGCAAAAATAGGTGTTCTGAAGCTAAAAAAAACTTTTCCACCAATACGGTTGAATAAATTGTGGTAAAAAATCAGATTCTCGACGGCATAAACGCAATTTCGAAAGGTCATTCCGTGTATTTTTGCAACAATGCAATTTAAAGATGTAATTGGTCAGGATGCTGTTAAGGCTCGCTTACGTGCTTCGCGAAAAGAAGGACGCATCAGTCATGCGCAGCTATTCTTCGGTCCTTCAGGGTCTGGAGTTTTGCCTATGGCGATGGCCTATGCTCAGTTTCTGATTTGTCAACAACCAACGGAGGACGATAGTTGCGGTACCTGCCCCGCTTGTCAGAAGTGTAACAAGATGGTGCATCCCGACATTTACTTCAGTTTTCCTGTAATTACGATTGCAAAACAAAAAATTGATAAGCCCGTTTCTAACGATTTTATTGCAGATTTCAGAAAGACGGTTTTAGCTCATCCATACCTCGATTACAATGATTGGATTGCAGAAATCAGTGATTCAGAGAATAAGCAGGGACGAATTTTTGTGCACGAAGGGCCAGAAATCATCAAGCGTATAAACCTGAAAGCCTTTGAAGCGCCGTTTAAAGTGGTACTAATGTGGCTGCCAGAAAAGATGGGGATTGAATTAGCCAATACGCTATTGAAAAGTTTAGAAGAACCTCCTGATAATACGATTTTCATTCTCGCATCAGAACAAAGAGATGCGTTATTGCAGACTATTTTATCGAGAACGCAATCGATTAAGTTAAGCCGATTGAATGACCAGCAGGTGATTAATTCCTTGTTGCTAAGCAAGGAAATGGAGATGCATAAGGCAGGTGAAATAGCGAGACTGGCAGATGGTGATTATCACCTTGCGGAAGAGTTATCGGAGCAGTTATCAGGTAACGATACCTTCGATAAAGCATTTTTATCCTGGATGCGATTATGTTTTAATCCAGCGAAAAATATGGAAGCGCTAATGGCCTGGGTAGATAATATGGCCACGTATAAGCGTGAGGAGCAGAAACAATTTTTATATGCTTCTATTCAGATGGTAAGAGAATGTATGATGGTTAATTTAGCCGATCCTTCGCTCGTAAAACTAGAAGATCAGCAGGTTAAATCCTTAGAGAAATTTCTACCGTTTGTGAATGCAAAAAACATGACGCCGTTTGTGGAGGAGCTTTCGAAGGCTCATTATCACATTGAGCGAAATGCACATGCAAAAATATTATTCCTTGATTTGTCACTTAAATTGGGGAACATTCTTCAGATTAAAGCTTAGAAAAGTTAACTTTACGGCAATTAAATAAAATAATCATAGTGGTAAACGAACAAAAAATAGAAGCATATGGGATGTAGTACATGTTCAACCACCGACTCAACAAATGGAACTCCTGCCGGTTGTAAAAGCAACGGAACATGTGGCACCGGCGGCTGCAATAAACTGAATGTATATAACTGGCTATCCGATATGGTATTGCCAGAAGGTCATAAGCCTTTTGATGTTTTAGAAGTACGATTCAAAGGAAGCAGAAAAGAGTTTTTCAGAAATGTCAATAACCTGGAGTTAAAGGTTGGCGATATCGTAGCGGTGGAAGGAAACCCTGGTCATGATATCGGGGAAGTAAGTATGGTGGGCGAATTAGTCCGCTTTCAATTAAGAAAGAAAAATGTTTCAGATACAGCAGCTGAAATTAAAACCCTTTATCGCGTAGCCAAGCAGGCCGACATCGATAAATGGAATGAAGTAAAAGGTCTTGAGTTTAATACCATGCATCGTTCAAGAACAATTGCATTGCAATTAGGATTGAAGATGAAGCTAAGTGATGTAGAATATCAGGGTGATGGTAAAAAAGCAACCTTCTTTTATAC
>JBDKGQ010000010.1:0-11720 GCA_039798145.1 Bacteroidota bacterium | reverse complement strand
ATTATCATTAAAATGCTCCTTTTGTAGGGAGCTATTAAAACCATCAAAACTTTTATTGCTGATGGAGAAAGCAAAATTCTTATTAGCCGGATCTACCAGACCTGTTAACGCTGTAGACTCTGCCGTTATAGTTTCCAATTCAGCTACCGATTTAAAAACAACCTTAGAAGATTTAATCGAATATACCTGTCTGACGGATGCGTAAACCACGCCCGCAATTAAAACGAGAGAAAGAAGAATTATCCTGGACTTCAATTTTAAATTTTTGGAATGTAAATAAGATTCCTATTTACAGAATACGAAGTTAGGTAGTGAGGCCTTAATATCCTAAAATCGTTCGAATTTTTCAAGCTGATTTAAATAATGCTTTTCGCTATTCAATGTCCGTTTATGCCCGCTTAAAAAAATAAATTGGCTACAGCACTAATTATTCTACTTAATTAAACCTGAATTCGAATGATTTAGCCAAAAAAAAAGTTCATTATTTGGAAAAAAAAGGCGAAATTCGCAACTCGAAATATAAACCTGACAGAAGGTCCGATATGTCCTCAACTAACATCGTAAAACAACAGTATAAAATCACGCTGGCAGATAGAATGCAGCTGCTTGACCAAAAGCCACTGATTATATGGCTCACGGGATTATCTGGATCAGGCAAAAGCACGATCGCTGATAGCCTGGAGCAGTTGTTATTTGAAAAAGGATTTAAGACGTATTTACTTGATGGTGATAATATTCGCCACGGATTAAATAAAAACATCGACTTTTCAGAGGAAGGAAGAAAAGAAAACATTCGCCGTATTGGAGAAGTAGCCAAGTTGTTTGTGGATGCTGGAATTATTGTTATTACAGCATTTATATCTCCTTTCAAAGAGGACCGAGCAACCGTAAGATCATTGGTTTCTGAGGGTGATTTTGTGGAAGTTTTTGTTGATTGCCCTTTGGAAGTCTGCGAACAACGCGATGTAAAAGGATTGTATGCAAAAGCACGTAAAGGCGAGATTCCTAATTTCACAGGTATCTCATCACCATTCGAACAACCAGAACAACCAGAGATTCATGTTCTTTCCGACAAAGCGACGTTGGAAGAATGCGTGAACAAGATTTATAGTTTTATTCAAGATAAAATAGAGATTAGTAAATTATGATAAAATATCATTTGAATCACTTGCGTGAGTTGGAAGCGGAAGCCATTTACGTTATCCGCGAGACAGCAGCACAGTTTGAGCGTCCTGCGATGCTTTTCTCTGGAGGCAAGGATTCTATCGTTATGACACACCTTGCGCGAAAAGCGTTTTATCCTGCAAGAATTCCTTTCCCATTATTACACGTAGATACCGGACATAATTTTCCTGAGACATTAGTTTTCAGAGATAAAATGGTAGAAGAGATAGGTGCTCGATTAGAAGTACGTTATGTGCAAGACTCTATCGACAAAGGAAGAGCTCGTGAAGAAAAAGGTCCTAATGCCAGTCGTAATGTGTTGCAAACAGTGACCCTGCTTGATGCCTTAGAGGAATTAAAAGTAGATGCAGCAATGGGTGGCGCAAGAAGAGATGAGGAGAAGGCAAGAGCGAAAGAACGATTCTTTTCTCACCGTGATGAATTCGGTCAATGGGATCCAAAAAATCAACGTCCTGAATTATGGATGTTGTTGAATGGTAAAAAGCATATGGGTGAACACTTCCGAGTGTTTCCACTTTCGAACTGGACAGAGATGGATGTGTGGATGTATATCCAATTAGAAAAAATTGCTATTCCTGAAATCTATTTTTCGCATGAGCGTGAAATCATTCTTCGTGATGGTGTTTTATTAGCCAACTCTGAATTCATCATGAAAAAAGATAGCGACTTGATTGAAACGAGAACGGTACGTTTCCGCACAATTGGAGATATGACTTGTACAGGTGCTGTTGAATCACCAGCCTCTACCCTATCTGAAATTATTGATGAGATTGCTGCATCAAGAGTAACAGAACGAGGAACACGTCATGATGATAAGCGTAGTGAAACAGCAATGGAAGACAGAAAGAAAGCAGGTTATTTTTAATTAATAAGTGATAGAGAAATAAATTATGAGCGATTTTAGCAGTGAAGGTTATATGAACATGGAACTACTTCGGTTTACCACAGCCGGTAGTGTTGATGATGGAAAAAGTACGTTAATCGGTCGTTTGCTTTACGATTCAAAACAAATTTTTGAAGATCAATTAGAAGCAATTGAACAGAGAAGTCAGCAGCGTGGATTTGAGCACGTTGATTTAAGTTTATTAACTGATGGACTAAAAGCAGAGCGTGAGCAAGGAATTACAATTGACGTAGCATATCGTTATTTTGCTACTCCGAAACGCAAGTTTATTATTGCTGATACTCCTGGACATATTCAGTATACACGTAACATGGTTACGGGTGCATCAACAGCTAATGCTGCTTTGATTTTAGTAGATGCACGTAAAGGAATTTTAGAACAAACTATCCGACATTCATTCATTGCATCGTTGTTGCAAATTCCGCATTTGATTATTTGCGTGAATAAAATGGATCTTGTTGATTACTCTGAAGAAGTATTCTCGAAGGTAGTGGAAGAATACAGAAACTTATCGACGAAGCTGGATATTAAAGACGTTCACTTTTTACCGATCAGTGCATTGAAAGGTGATAACGTTGTAGATAAGTCGACAAACATGCCTTGGTACCAAGGAACCACATTGATGTACTTGTTAGAGAACTTACATATTGGCAGCGATGAAAATCATATCGATTGTCGTTTCCCTGTACAGTATGTTATTCGTCCGCAACAAACCGAATATCACGATTTCAGAGGCTACGCAGGAAGAATTGCAAGTGGAATTTATAAGCCAGGCGATAAAGTAAAAATCCTTCCTAGCGGAGAAACAGCAGAAGTAAAAACGATTGAGTTATTTGGCGAACAAATTTCAGAAGCCTACGCACCAATGTCGGTAACGATGACGTTAGACCGCGATGTAGATATTAGTCGTGGTGATATGATCGTTCGTGAAAATAATGTTCCATCGATGGAGCAGGAATTTGATGTGATGATTTGCTGGATGAACGCAAACAATTTACAGGTTGGTGGAAAGTATGCTATTCGTCATACGGTAAAAGATGCGCGTTGTGTGATAAAAGACATTCGTTACAAGGTGGATATTAACTCGATGCATCGAAATGAATCAGATAAAGAAATTGCGATGAATGATATTGCAAGAATCAATGTCAAAACAACGGTTCCTCTTTACTTCGATTCATATCGTAAGAACCGTCATACAGGAAGTATTATTTTAATTGATGAAGCTACCAACGAAACTGTAGCAGCAGGAATGATTGTTTAAGATGAACTACACTAAATTAATTGAGCAAGCAATTGTTGCTTCCGTACATGCAGGGAAAGAAATTTTAAAAGTTTACGAAGGAGAAATTATCGTTGAAATGAAAGACGATAAGAGTCCGCTGACCGAAGCCGACAAACGTTCTAACGCTGCCATTGTACAGTATTTAGAAAGCACTGCGCTGCCCGTTTTAAGTGAAGAAGGTAAATCAATTGATTATACTGATAGAAAGAACTGGGATTTATTCTGGCTTGTAGATCCTTTAGATGGAACAAAAGAATTCATCAAGCGCAATGGAGAGTTCACGGTTAACATTGCATTAATTAAAAATCAGACTCCCGTTGGAGGAGTGATATATGCACCTGTAATTAACGATTTATATTTTTCGATAGAAGGTGTTGGTGCTTATAAATTAAATTGCTCTATTGATGCATTAGTTGAAATGATCAGCAACGATAACTTCATTGATTCATTGATTAGCAAAAGCAATAAACTACCTATTGCAAAAGGAGATCGCTTGTTTACGGTTGTTGCAAGTCGTAGTCATATGAGCGAAGAAACAACTGCTTTTATTGATCAGTTAAAATCACAACATGGAGAAATCAATTTGATTTCGAAAGGAAGCTCTTTAAAGCTTTGTTTAGTTGCTGAAGGCGCAGCAGAGGTATATCCTCGCTTTGCTCCTACCATGGAATGGGATACGGCTGCAGGTCATGCAATCGCTTTAGGAGCGGGCTTAACTGTTCGTCATACCGACAGCAGCGAACCATTAGTTTACAACAAGGAAAACTTATTGAATCCTTGGTTTGTGGTGGAATAAATCCCACTCATAATTAATAATTGATTAACGATACGATGATTTTAACCTAATAAATGTGGGTTAAAATTGTATTGTGAAATTCAAAAGACTACTTACAAAATTTATCAGGAAATCGACAGAGTGGCTTTTCATACATAGTATGACTTCTTTTTTGTCGCCGTTAAAACATCTTACTAGTCGTATTGATATTGCAGAAGAAATGTAATTCGAAAATATGACTGACTTCAAAGGAAGAAGGGAAATAGATGTTCTTGTTTTATCCGATATCCATTTAGGAACTTATGGATGTCATGCAAAGGAATTAGTAAGTTACCTCAAAACCATCAAGCCGAAAGTAATTATCTTGAATGGTGATATCATTGATATCTGGCAGTTCAGCAAAAATTATTTTCCAAAATCACATTTAAAAGTTGTAAAACAAATTATTCGATTTGCATCGAAAGGAGTTCCTGTGCATTATATCACTGGTAATCACGATGAGCTTTTACGAAGATTTGTTGGATTTAAATTAGGCAACCTTTCAATTGAGAACAAACTAATACTTGAACTCGATGGAAAGAAAGCGTGGGTATTTCACGGTGATGTATTTGATGTTACGATGCAACATGCAAAGTGGCTAACTAAATTAGGCGCTATAGGATATGATACATTAATTCTCTTAAATCGCTTTACCAATTTCATTTTAGAAAAAACCGGTCGCGAAAAAATTTCTTTGTCGAAGAAAATTAAAAACAGCGTTAAGAAAGCGGTGAAGTTCATCAACGACTTCGAACAGATATGCGCTGATATTGCCATTGCCAAAAAATATGATTATGTAGTATGCGGACATATTCATCACCCAGAAATAAAAACAATCAGCAATGAGGATGGAAATGTAATCTATCTGAATTCTGGCGACTGGATAGAGAATCTCACCGCACTCGAATACAACAAAGGACAATGGTCGATTTATAAACACGATCAAGCTACTACGGTAGAAGTATCTGAAGAAGATGAATTGTCGCATTTAAATAACAAAGATTTATTTCAGCTTTTAATCAAAGAAATTAATCACGATCACGAATATCAAGAATGAAAATATTATACGCGATACAAGGTACTGGTAACGGACATATCAGCAGAGCGCTTGAAATTATTCCTATCCTAAAAAAGAAAGGAGAGGTAGATGTATTAGTAAGTTCTTCGCAATGGGAATTAGAACTACCCTTTGAAATCAAGTATAAATTTAACGGACTTGGATTTGCTTTCGGTAAAAAAGGTGGAATTGATTTCACTAAAACGTATTTAAATCTTGATACCAAAAAGTTACTTCGCGAAATCAAATCACTTCCAGTTGAAGATTATGATTTAATAATTAGCGATTTTGAACCTATCTCTTGTTGGGCCGCTAAATTAAAAAATAAGCCGTGCATAGGATTAAGCAATCAAGCTGCAGCCCTACATCCAAAAGCAGCTCAACCAAAGTTTACTGATCCAATCGGCAAATTAGTTTTACGTAAATACGCTCCCGTTAGTCATGCTTATGGATTCCATTTCATTAGTTTTGATAAAACAGTAGCTACTCCTATTATCCGACAAGCGATAAGAAATGCAGAAAGAAAAACACTTAATCATATTACTGTTTATCTTCCAGCGTTTGATGATAAGTACATAATTGAAAAATTGAAGTACGCCTCAACGGTTCCATTTCAAATCTTTAGTAAACATACAAAAGTTGCTTACAAGAAAGGAAACTTTACTGTCTTCCCTTTAAAGAGCGAGCCATTTATAGAAAGTTTAGCAACATGCAATGGTGTTATTACCAATGCAGGATTTGGAACTACATCAGAAGCTTTATTCTTAAAGAAGAAGTTACTTGTTATTCCTATGAAAAATCAATTTGAACAACATTGTAATGCTGCTGTTTTAAAATCGATGGGAGTACATGTTTTAAAGAATTTAAAAAAGAAAAATATTGATTTCGTATCTGATTGGATTGCCAATGCAAAGCCTGTGAAAGTCGACTATAAAGATAACACCGAAGAACTTATCGACTTAATTATTAAAAAGCATGCATTTGAAAAATTAAATCAATCCGTTAAACGTGATACCAGCTTCTTAAGAAGGCTAGTTGCTGGAGAACAATTAGAAACAGCTTAACGATGAGAGATGAATTTGTTTGGGGGGTGGCTACCTCCGCTTACCAGATTGAAGGTGGAAAATATGCTGATGGAAAGAGAGCATCTATATGGGATGAGTTTTGTAAACGAAAAAATAAAATTCAGAATAATCATAAAGGTGATCATGCCTGTGACTTTTTTTATCAGTATAAAAATGATATCCAACTATTAAAACAATTAGGAATACCCAATTTCCGATTTTCCATTTCATGGCCTAGGGTAATTCCGTTTGGAGAAGGTTTCATTAATCACAAAGGACTTAGTTTTTACGATCGTTTGGTGGATGAATGTTTAGAAAATGATATCACTCCTTGGATCACATTATATCATTGGGATTTGCCACATGCATTAGAACTTAAAGGTGGCTGGACAAATCGCGATATTATAAGTTGGTTTAACAACTACACAGAAGTTGTGGCAAAAAAATTAGGTGATCGCGTAAAGAACTGGATGGTGTTGAATGAACCTGTTGTATTTACAGGTGCAGGGTATTATTTAGGTGTTCATGCGCCGGGTAGAAAAGGAGAAAGCAATTACTTCCCTGCATTACATCATACAGCTATTTGTCAAGCACAAGGTATTAAAACGCTAAAAGAAATTGTAAAAGAAGCTCATGTGGGAACTACATTTTCTTGCTCACATATTTCTCCTAACAATCCAAATAGCGAAAATGATATTATCGCGAGTAATAAAGTAGATGCATTAATAAACAGATTATTCGTTGAACCATTGCTAGGATATGGATATCCTATTCATGATCTTCCTTTTTTATCGCGACTTGAAAAATACATGCAGCCAGGAGATAACAAACTAATTAAAGCCTGCCCAGATTTTATTGGCGTACAAAATTACACGCGCGAAGTAGTAAAGCATAATTTTCTTCAACCTGTTTTAAAAGCTAAAATAATAGATGCTAAAAGCAGAAATGTAGATCGCACAGTAATGAACTGGGAAATTTATCCAGAGTCGTTATATGAAATGATAAAGAAGTTTAATTCCTATCGTCATATTTCAGAAATATATGTGACCGAAAATGGTGCTGCTTTTAAAGATGAAGTACTTCCTGATGGTGAAGTGAATGATGTAAGAAGAGTTGAATATTTAAAATCCTACGTTCGGCAACTAGTTAGAGCGAAAGAAGAAGGCATGAAGGTGAATGGTTATTTTGTGTGGTCGTTGCTTGATAATTTTGAATGGTCGGAAGGCTATGCGCCACGTTTTGGAATTGTACATGTGAATTATAAAAATCAGAAAAGAACAATTAAAAGTTCTGGCTATTGGTACAGTGAATTTATCCGACAATACAAAGAAGCTGAAAAACAAAAACAGACACTACAAGAAGCAATGTCTGTTTCAGAAGAAGAGTATTAATTTTAATGTGATACAACTACTTTTTGCGATCCGCTTCCTTTATTTGTATCTACTTTAATAAAGTAAACTCCATTAGAATATTCCGAAGTATTCAACATTGTTGAAGATAAACCTTCAATATTTTCTGAATAAATTGTTTGTCCTAATAAGTTAACTACACTTAACGTTGTAGCATTTTTGAAGTTTATTGTTACTGCATCATTTGCTGGATTTGGATAAACACTAAAATTCTCAATAGTATTTTCTGTTAACCCAACTGGTGAAGGCGGTATGTACTTAACACTACAAAGAGTACCATTTAAGTAACCTTTCAACGTAAAGATACTTCCATTATTAAACGATGGTGCTAGTAAAATAAATTTAACTAATGCCAACGTTGTGTCGTTTGTACAAGGAGTAAACGTACTCGATGTAAAACGAATGGTTGAATCAATTGCGAAGTAATTTGACAATCCTGATAAATAAGTTGTAACATTAACTGTAGTATCATATTGCAAAGCTGCATGATCATACTTCAATGAAAAATCTACCGAATAAACTAAATCATCCGATTTAATTGAAACTGGAATTTGTATTGGTCCACTTACTCCCGTTAATTGAGAGCAATCAAAGATCACGCTATCTAACGCATCTATTGTTTGCACGTCCATTTGCTCAGGAGCAGCAGCTGATTTATTTTCTTGAGCCATAACATTACATGAAAAGAAAATAAATAATAGTATTAGTAATTTTTTCATCATTGGTTTTTTAGTTTATTCTAGTTATAAAAAAGGTCGGTTCAAAAAGCTTGAACCGACCTTTTAAGATTAGAAAATTATTATTTGTTTACAACAACTTTCTTTACAGAAACATTTGTTCCATTGTAAACTTTCATCAAGTAAACACCATTAGCGATAGAAGCAGTGCTGATTGATGCAGCTTCGTTAGCTAATACATTTGTTTGATAAATTACCTGGCGACCAGATACGTCTACTAATTGTACTGTTGCATCTTCACTTACAACTACATTGATCATATCAGTTGCAGGGTTAGGATAAACATTTACAATAGCACCAGCTCCTGAAATTTGTCCGTTAGCAATTTCGAAAGCAACACGCTCACCATTGATGTAAGCAGCAACTGCGTTGAAATCGTTAGCAGAAACTTCATGACTTCCGATAGCAAATTTCACATTTAAAATCTGAGCATTCAAATCATAATTTGTTAAGCTGTTAGAAGTGAAACGTAAAGTTTGATCATCATTGTTGAAGTTCGACAATGTCTCTAATTTGTTTGTTTTATCAACAACTGTATTGAATGACATTGCAGAAGTATTGAATTGTAAAGCGAAGTCTAATGAATTAACATCTTGCGTTGAAGAAATTAATACTGGCACATTGATATAACCATTTTCAACTGTAGCTTTAGCTAAATCCATTGTAACTTTCTCAGATGAACGGTATGCGTTATTAGGACTAACTGTAGCATAGTTACCATCGATATCACCAATTAAAATTCCTTTGTAAGTCATTGTTGCAATTGTAGGACAAGCAGTAGAAGTAACTGCGTTTACAGGAGAACAGAATGATAATACTGGAACTTTAAATTTAGAGAAACCTACACCATCATTGCTTGGATATGTAGCAGAGATTGTAAATGCAGCATTAGTAGCTACAGTTGCAGTATCAACGAAACTCCAGTCTTTTGATAACTGACCGTTTGATACACCTTGCGCGTTGTAGTTCCATGCTTGACGGAACTCACCAATTAATAATACAGCACGTTGGTTGATCTGAGATACGTCACCAGCAGATACAACTCCATCTTGGTTAACATCCATTGCAATAATTTGATAAACATTAGGAATGAACGTTAAGTCATTTAATAATACCTGACGAGTTCTTAATGCATCGAATCCATTGATAACTGGTTGCATATCCGTAGTTGCAGGGATATCTTTGTTGATGTTAATGTTAACACCATCATTTACATTGTAGCTGAAATTACCTAATGTATCAGGATTAGTAACAGTTGATGATGGTAAGTTACAGTTTGCGTTGTTACCATTAATTGTTGTTGCTAAGTACTGATTAGGATTAGCTGAATTGTACTTAATAGGTGAGTTGTTTGACCAGAATGCTAACTTACCAGTGTAAGCAGAATCTTTGTAAGCTTGATAGGTTCCTGATTGAACTAATTTTCCTGTTACACCATTGAAGTAACTTTCTTGTAAGGTAGAAACAGAAACAGTTGTTACGTCTGTTGAAGTAAATGTTGCAGTTTTGTTGAACTCAACACAGAACACATTTCCAACGCCTGTAAACTTAGTAGATGCAGGAGCTGCAGAGTTTAAAAATAAAGCGATTGTAATCTTGCTGTTTGTTGTATCGATGCTATTGATAGCAGTAACATAAGCAGGATTGATAAGCGCGCTACCAACTGTGATATTACCTGTTGGTGTTAATTTAGTTTTGTCATAGTTCATTACTACGTCGTATCCGATTACGTTAGCAACAGTATCATGTGCAACAACTGGAATACAAACTGTAGTTTCAGTACATGAAGCTACTTTAGATTCTACGTTATAAGGTAATGCATTTGGATCAGCAACATTGATAGCTACTGCAGAAGAAGTAGTGATAGCACCACGATCGTCAGTTGCTTTAACTGTGATTGAAGCATTTCCAATTACGCTTGTCCAAGAGAATGAATAAGGTGAAGTATTATCTGTTCCAACTAATGAACCATTTACATAGAAACCAACGCTAGCGATTGATCCGTCACCGTCAGTTGCATTTGCAGTAATATTTACTGCTGCAGGAGCTGTATATAAAGCACCAGCTGAAGGAGCAGTAATTGAACATGAAGGAGGAACGTTATTTAATACGCTAACACCTACTGCTGTAGAAGTTGTTGTTGCACCTAAGTTATCAGTTGCAACTGCAGTGATTGAATGAGAACCTAATACTGCTGTCCATGTTGCAGCATAAGGAGCAGTAGCATCCGTACCAATTGAAGTACCATCTACAAAGAATTGAACTGAAGCAACAGAAACGTTATCTGTAGCATTTGCTGTGATATTAACTACATCACCTGTAATTAAGTTAGCACCATTTGCAGGAGCAGTGATAGCACATGTAGGTGCTGGGTTAGCAGATACAGTGATATTGATTGTTGCAGTTGTTACACCACCTTGATCATCAGTTGCTGTAGCCGTTAAAGTATGTGATCCAATTACACCTGTGTAAGATGCAGTATAAGGAGCAGTAGCATCAACACCTACTGATACACCATCAACTTTGAATTCAACTTGAGTGATTGTACCGTCAGCATCAGTTGCGTTAGCAGCTAAACTGTAAACGATACAGAAGGTAGTGCATTTGGTGCACCCACTGTTCCTGATAAACTTGAAATCGTAATTTCTGATCCTGTTGGATTTGAAGAAACGAAATTCTGTACGCCACCAGTTGGAGTACCAACCTGAATGTTTAATGCATACGTTAAAATACCTGTAGTAGTGAACTGACCAATTAATACACGGTTAGTTGCAGTTGGACCAGTAGATCCATTTAATGATGCGATAGAACCGTTAGAAGTAGTGAATGTACCACCTACTCCACTAGTTGCATCAAATACTCCTAAGTCACCATTACCAGTATTGTTGATACCTACAAAAGTTACAGCTTGAGGAGCAGAAACTACCTGACCATCTTGAACAGAGATAGCGATACCTGCAGAAGGATCAGCGTTAGCTAAGATACCATTTGCATTACCAACAGAACCATCTGTATCTTCTGTTTTTAATACACCCATTTTACCAGCACTTGATGCTCCAACAGAGAACCATGAATCTAACATAGTAGCATTCTTTCTGTTATTAGCAGCTGAAATACCATTAGGACTAGTTCCACCATAGTTTTCGTCGTTGAAGAATGTTGTGCTTGAAGAAATTGTTAAAGGATGTGCTGCAACTCCATATAATGCCTGGAATTTATATCCAGGTAATAAGTCAGCATAGATACGGTAAGTTACAGAACCTGCTGG
>JBDKGQ010000009.1:0-11490 GCA_039798145.1 Bacteroidota bacterium | reverse complement strand
AACAGATACAATCATGTATGATACGGTATTTGCAACCATCGGCTCTGTCACAAAAAACCTTCGTATTTATAATGATTACGACCAGCCAATTAATATTTCAAATATTCGATTAGCAGGAGGTAATTCATCTTATTTCCGAATGAATGTGAATGGATTGCCAGGTAGAAGTTTCGATAATATAGAAGTAAGAGCAGGTGATAGTCTTTGGATTTTTGTCGAGGTAACGGTAGATCCCAATCAACAGTTATTACCTTATGTAGTTCAAGATTCTATCGTATTTGAAACCAATGGTCGCACTCAGGATGTTGATTTAGTAGCGTGGGGGCAAAATGCTCATTTTATTGTAGCGGATCAAACGTTAAATATTAAGGATAATGATGGGAAGACAATAGGCCAGATAAACTACGCAGTAATCGATACCATCGATAATCATACAACCACTTGGGATAATCAATTGCCGTATGTAATTTATGGTGGCTTTGCGGTGGTAGATTCATCAACTACTTTAGAGATTAGCGAAGGAACGCAAATTCATTTTAGTAATAATGCCGGACTTTGGGTATATAAAGGTGGGAAGTTGCTTGTAAATGGGACGAAGCCAAATCCCGTATTATTTCAAGGACTTCGTCGTGAACAAAGTTATCAGGATCAAGCAGGGCAGTGGGATAGAATCTGGATTAACGATGGAGCTATCAATGAAATCAATTATGCGATTATAAAAAATGGATTTATCGGATTACAAACGGAAACACTTTTTGATCCTGTAATGCCAAACAGAACCTTGAATGTTACTAATACGGTTATTAAAAACATGTCGGGCCTTGGGTTATTAACCCGCAACTGGACTATCAATGCAACGAATACGGTAATTGTAAATTGTGGTCAGTATAATGCAGCATTAACGATGGGTGGTAATTACGATTTTACACACTGTACATTTGCCAATTTTTGGAATGGTGGGCAAAGAAGCACTCCGAATTTGTACATTAATAACTATACGCAGAATGCGACTTCCATCATTCCTATTGACTTAATAAAAGCTGATTTTAAGAATTCAATTATTTATGGCGATAACGATAATGAAATCGAACTGGATATGAAAACTGGTGCTCAAGCAAATTATCAATTCAGTAATTGCTTGGTAAAAGTCGACTACCATACTCCAGTTACCGATCCTGCTCATTTTACCTCCATTTATCAGAATACTACTCCGAATTTTGTCAATGTGAACGATGGGGATTATCACCTTAATTCATCATCCATTTGTATTGATAAAGGGAATGCTTCCTTTGCTGCCGGAATTCCGCTGGATTTAGACGGAAATCAGAGGGTTCAAGGGGGAGCACCTGATTTAGGAGCCTATGAGAAGCAGTAAGACATTACTTAAATAACTGAAAAACAGTTTTTTTGATGTTAAATTGACCATCTAAACAAATTGAAATAATTTTTAAATCAACCTTTTGTTCAATTCAGTTTTATAATTATCTTTGCAACCCACTTTGAAGAATAAGATTATGAAAAAAGATATTCATCCATCAAGCTACCGTCCTGTTGTATTCAAGGACATTTCATGTGATTACGCTTTCATTAGCAAATCATGCATCGAAACAAAAGATACTATCACAATGGAAGATGGTGTAGAATACCCTCTTGTTAAGTTAGAGATTTCTCACATGTCTCATCCTTACTATACAGGTAAAATGAAGTTAATCGATACAGCTGGTCGCGTAGATAAGTACCGTAGCCGTTTCGAGAAAGCTAAGAAAAACGCTGGTAAATAATTCGAATTAATTTCGATGAAGATAAAGAAAGCCTCCAATTTGGGGGCTTTCGTTTTTTATTAACAAATGACCCATATTGACACGATTATGAGGCTTGCATGTTTTATTTTAAAAAAACTTTACTTTCCTTTGTCTCATTGTAATCTTAAAAATTTATTAAACTTTAAAAACATTTAGAATATGGCAAATGAAGCTTCAGAGGCAAAAGAAAAGTTAAAGGTGTTACAGCTTGCAATTGATAAAATTGAGAAAGCTTACGGTAAAGGAACAATCATGCGCATGGGTGATGATGCAGTGGAAGCTATTGAAGCGATTCCTACTGGATCAATTGCTTTGGATGCAGCATTAGGAATTGGAGGATATCCAAAAGGTCGTGTTATTGAAATCTACGGACCTGAATCATCAGGTAAAACTACATTAGCTATTCATGCTATTGCAAATGTGCAAAAGGCTGGCGGTATCGCAGCATTCATCGATGCAGAACATGCATTCGATCGTTTTTATGCTCAGAAGTTAGGAGTGGACATCGAGAATTTATTAATCTCTCAACCAGATAATGGTGAGCAAGCATTAGAAATTGCAGAAAACTTAATTCGTTCAGGTGCGATTGATATTATTGTTATTGACTCAGTAGCTGCATTAACTCCTAAGAGTGAAATCGAAGGGGAAATGGGAGAGAGTAAAATGGGCTTACAAGCACGTTTAATGTCACAAGCTTTAAGAAAGCTAACTGGTACCATTAGCCGTACAGGCTGTTGCTGTATTTTCATCAATCAGTTGAGAGAGAAAATCGGAGTAATGTTCGGTAATCCTGAAACAACTACTGGTGGTAATGCATTGAAGTTTTATGCTTCTGTACGTTTAGATATCCGTCGTATTGGACAAATCAAAGACGGAGATCAAGTGTCAGGAAACAGAACGAAGGTGAAAATTGTGAAGAACAAAGTAGCACCTCCATTCCGTTTAGCTGAATTCGATATCATGTACGGAGAAGGAATCTCTAAAATGGGTGAAGTAGTGGATATGGGTGTTGAAATGAATATCATTAAGAAAGCTGGATCTTGGTTCAGTTACGGCGATACGAAATTAGGTCAGGGACGTGATGCGGTTAAGCAATTACTTCATGACAATCCAGAGTTATGCGACGAAATCGAAAATAAAATTCGTGAAGCGCTAGCTGCGAACTAAAATATTTTTATTGGTTGAAAAGGGTAAAGCGAAGGTTTTACCCTTTTTTTATGCTCTTAATTGTCGATTTCAATTAGATTTGTGAATCAGAAAAATTATGTCGAAGAAATATACAAACTACTTATCTCAGCTTTTGATGTTAGCCATTTTTGCTCTTTTGGTTTCTTGTGGAGGAACATCTAAAAAAGGTAATCAAAAAGCAAATATTGTTAAAGATACTACTGCTTTAGGAAAGCAAATTGCGGAAATAAGTTTGAAAATAGGAGAGGATCCGAAAAATGCAGATTTGTATAATCAGCGCGCTAAGTTGCATTTGCAACGTAAAGACGTCGGTAATGCATTAATCGATATGAATCAGGCACTTTCAATCGATACTACAAAGGCCGATTATTTTTTAACCTTAGCCGATGCTCATTTTGCAGCGAGTAAAGTATCAAAATCGAAATCAGCTTTAGAAAAATGCTTGTCGTTAGATCCAAAAAATAAAGATGCACATCAGAAACTAGCCG
Source organism: Bacteroidota bacterium (assembly GCA_039798145.1). GTDB lineage: Bacteria > Bacteroidota > Bacteroidia > AKYH767-A > OLB10 > CAINEC01. Next base: position 8,012 of record JBDKGQ010000009.1, on the reverse strand, counting down.
AACTATATTTTTATGCTACTCAGTACAAAGAAGCATTAGCTCAAATTGATGAGGTTATTAAGATTGATATTAATAGTTCACCAGCATATTTTTTCAGAGGGATGTGTTACCGCGATATGGGTGATACAGCGAAAGCCATTTCAAGTTTTCAAACAGCAACAGAGCAAAATCCTAAAGACTTTAATTCCTATTTGCAGATTGCCATGATGTACCATGCAAAAAAGAATAAGTTGGCAGTTCAATATTATGACGCGGCACTAAGAGCTAATCCTAAAGTAGCTGATATTTATTACGACCGAGGATTGTTTTATCAGGATATTGCTGGTGATTTCGACAAGGCCATTCAGGATTATACCAGTTGCCTTGAGATTAATCCTAAAGACTTGAGAGCGCATTTCGCATTAGGCTTTGTCCATTACGAATACCTGAAAATTTATGATGTTGCAATTAAGCATTATACGGATGCACTTAACATAGATCCTAATTATGCAGAAGCATCCTTCAACAGGGGATTATGTTATGAATCATTAGGAAATGTAGCAGCAGCAGCCACTGATTATAACCAGGCTCTTTCTGTTCGAAAAGATTATAAATTGGCAAAAGAAGCTTTACAACGAGTGAGTGGAGGAGTGAAAGTTACTCGATAGTAATTTCAATCTCATCACCAATTACTATTTTATCTCCTACACGTAGTTTAGCTCTGTAGCGCGTTTCTATAGTACCGTTTAGTTGTATCTCCTGATTATCGACCATCATTTTTGCCTCGCTTCCGTGCTCTGCAATGCCCAATAATTTTAATAGTTTGATAAGTTCAATGAATTCAGCTGTTAACTGAAAGGTGTGCTTTTGCATTTTTATTTGATTATTGATTCAAAAAAAAATCCTCCCGTAAAGGAGGATTTTTAACGAAGTCTGATTTTTTATTTTACCGAATTTAAGATGGCTTCGAAAGCCTGCGGATTATTCATCGCTAAGTCTGCTAAGACTTTACGGTTGATGTCTACATGACTCTTATGGATAGCCCCCATAAATTGAGAGTAAGACATTCCATGCATGCGAGCTGCTGCATTGATACGCTGGATCCATAGAGCACGGAAGCTGCGTTTTTTAGCTTTACGATCGCGGTAAGCGTATTGTAAACCTTTTTCGACGGTGTTTTTGGCAACCGTCCATACATTTTTACGTGAACCCCAATTACCTTTGGCAAGTTTTAAAACCTTTTTACGTTTTGCCTTTGAGGCCACATGATTGACTGAACGTGGCATAATGTTTTTGTTTTTTGGCGATAGCGCCCTCTCGGGACTTTAAGCTATTTACCGGGTTAGAAATTAATTTGTTTTTGTTTTTTTGTGATCAATTAAGCTACACACAACATACGCTTAACACGGAACTCATCAGACTCATGAACAAGTCCAGATGCAGTTAAGTGACGCTTACGGTCTGTGTCTTTCTTCGTCAAGATGTGACGCTTGAAAGCATGCTTTCTTTTGATCTTTCCAGTGCCTGTAAGCTTGAAACGCTTTTTCGCACTAGAGTTGGATTTCATTTTAGGCATTTTGAATTTATTTTTATTGACTTCGTTTTTCTAATTATTCAGCAGCATCGTTATTCTTTGCTGGCTTTACTACTTTTTTATTGGGAAGTGGTGCAATGTGAATGAACATTCTGTTTCCTTCCAACTTTGGCATTAATTCCACCTTTCCGTACTCTTGAAGCTCTTGCGCAAATTTCAAAAGGATAATTTCACCCTTCTCTTTGTATGCAATCGCTCTTCCTCTGAAGTGAACATAAGCCTTTACTTTTGCCCCTTCTTCTAAGAACTTAATGGCATGCTTTACTTTGAAGTTGAAGTCATGTTCATCGGTATTAGGACCAAATCGTACTTCTTTCAAGACTTGCTTAGCAGCTTTTGCCTTCGTTTCTTTTTCTTTCTTCTTGCGCTCGTATAAGAACTTTTGATAATCTACAATCTTACAAACCGGAGGATCTGCTTGCGCTGCGATTTCTACTAAGTCTAACCCTTTGTCTTCTGCAAGTTTTAGGGCTTCTTCAATAGAAACTACGGTAGGCTCGCCACCTTCTCCGACTAAACGAACTCGCGATGCACGAATTTTATCGTTGATGCGATGTTCTGCTTCCTTTTTTACCGGTCCACGATTCCACGGACGATTAAATGATGTTGCTATAGCTGTAAAATTTTAAATTAATCTACTCTTAATTATGCATTCAACATATCGTTGATTTCCTTGTTAATTCGATCAGATAAGTCCTGAACACTCATACTTCCCTGATCTCCTTTGCCATGCTGACGAATTGATACGGTTCCATCTGCCTCTTCCTTCTCTCCGATGATCAGCATATAAGGGACTTTCTTAATTTCTGCATCACGGATTTTCTTACCTATCTTCTCATCACGGTCATCAACGAGCCCGCGAATATCGGAATTTCTTAGCAATTGTAAAACTTTTTTTGCATATCCGTTGAATTTCTCTGAGATTGGAAGGATAGAAACCTGCTGTGGCGCTAACCAAAGCGGAAAATTACCTGCAAAATGCTCAATCAAGAACCCAATAAAGCGCTCATGTGTTCCCAATGGAGCACGATGAATACAAATTGGCGTTTCCATTTCATTGTTGGCATTTCGGAATGTTAACCCAAAACGAGCTGGCACCGCGAAGTCAACCTGATTAGTGGCCAAGGTAAACTCTCTTCCGATAGCACTCCAAACCTGAACGTCAATCTTAGGTCCGTAGAAAGCACCCTCATCAGGAACTTCAATATACGGAATCTTTGAATCAATCAATACCTGACGAACCATGTCCTCTGTTTGTTTCCATAACTCCGGATTGTCAACGTATTTTTTTCCTAATTTTTCAGGAGCATGAGTCGAGAAACGCATTACGTATTTTTCAATTCCAAATACTCTGAAATATTTCAAATACATCTCGTTTACTGCATTGAACTCGTCTGAGAATTGCTCTTTAGTACAGTAGATATGAGCATCATTCATTTGCAATGAACGTACACGCATCAACCCAAATAACTCCCCACTTTGCTCGTAACGGTAACAAGTACCGTACTCCGCTAAACGGATTGGTAAATCTCTGTAGCTAGGATTTAATTCTTTAAAGATTTTGTGGTGATGAGGACAATTCATGGCCTTCAAATAATACTTTTCACCATCTAAATCCATCGCAGGGAACATGCTGTCTTCGTAATACGGTAAGTGTCCCGAAGTCTTGTACATATTCTCCTTCGCTAAATGCGGCGTACGAACGCGACTATAGCCAGCGCTGTTCTCAGTTTTCTTAGCTAGTTTTTCTAATTCTTCAATTAAAACACCTCCGTTAGGTAACCAAAGCGGTAATCCTGGACCTACATCATCATCAAAAGTGAAGATTTCCATTTCCTTTCCAATCTTACGATGATCTCTTTTCTTCGCTTCTTCCAACATCGCAACATATTCATCTAACTCCGATTTTTTCGGGAAAGTGATTCCGTAAATACGTGTTAACTGAGGGTTGCTAGAGTCGTTTTTCCAATATGCTCCGGCAACGTTTGTTAATTTAATTGCCTTGATATAGCCAGTATGTGGAATATGTGGTCCACGGCATAAGTCGGTGAAATTTCCCTGTGTGTAAAGCGAGATAGTTCCATCTTCTAATCCACTTAATAAATCCAGCTTGTATTGATCATCCTTTTCGGTGAAGTAGCTTACAGCATCTGCTTTTGAAATTTCTTTTCTTTCGAAAACATTGCTTTGCTTAGCTAGTTCAGCCATTTTATCTTCGATTTTCTTCAAATCATCCGCTGAGAAAGCCTGACCGCAAAAGTCAACATCATAGTAAAATCCATTCTGTACTGATGGCCCTACCCAAAATTTAATTCCTGGGTAAAAACTCTCTAAGGCTTCTGCCATTAAGTGAGCAGACGAATGCCACATGGTGCTTTTGCCATCAGCATCATTCCAGGTCAGAAGTTGCAATGATGCATCTTCATTGATTGGTCTCGATAAGTCACGAACTTCTCCGTTTACTTTAGCGGCTAAAACATTTCTCGCTAACCCTTCGCTAATCGATTTAGCTATATCCATTGCATTCGTTCCTTTCGGATATTCACGCACTGAATTATCAGGTAATGTAATTTTTATATTCATAGAATTTATAGTGGTGCAAATATAATCTGCTTAATCAAGGATTTTATCGAAAGTGCTATATTTTTTTGAAGGGTTTTAAACTGAAACATATGATTTATGTTACATGTAGTGATTTTAGGGTTTTTCACATGCGAGTTTTACATTTGTCGAATGAAAGATAAGTTCTCATTTTTTGAAGATGTTTATGCCGTTGTCCGTTTGATTCCTCGAGGACGCGTAACGAGTTATGGAGCAATAGCAAAATACCTTGGTGCTGCAAAGTCAGCCAGAATGGTAGGATGGGCTATGAACGCTTGTCACGAGGTATTACCTCCGGTGCCGGCTCATCGTGTGGTCAATCGACAAGGTCTATTATCCGGAAAAAATCACTTCCACGAAGTAAATGAAATGGAAAATCGTTTGAAGGAAGAAGGCGTGAATGTAATTGCTGATCAAATTCAGGATTTCCATCTATTTTTCTGGGATCCTACAGTGGAATTAGCAATGGAATAGTTTGTTTTTAGGTTGTGAATTAATTGAAGAAATCCGTTGTTATCTTACTCGTTTAAGACTTATCTTTGCGAGCGTAAAAATGTAAGAGTGTAGTTATGGCTGAAAATTTAGAATTTAATAAAAACGAAGATTACAATAAAACCCTTGTAAGTAATTTGAAGCAGCGCCTGGCTAAAGTTGCTGAAGGTGGAGGAAAGAAGAATGCAGCCAAACAGCATGAAAAAGGAAAGTTGTTGGCTCGTGAAAGAATTAATTACTTACTCGATAAAGACCAACCACAGATAGAAATTGGTGCTTTTGCGGCAGAAGGAATGTATGCTGAGCAAGGTGGTTGTCCATCTGCGGGGGTGGTAGTCGTTATAGGATATGTTTCAGGTCGCCAGTGTATAGTAGTTGCTAATGATGCAACTGTAAAAGCGGGTGCATGGTTTCCAATGACAGCAAAGAAGAATTTAAGAGCACAAGAAATATCCATCGAAAATAAATTACCTATTATTTACTTAGTAGATAGTGCTGGTGTTTACCTTCCTATGCAAGATGAAATCTTTCCTGATAAGGAGCATTTTGGAAGGATTTTCAGAAACAATGCAATTATGAGTAGTATGGGAATTATTCAGATTGCTGCGATTATGGGATCTTGTGTTGCGGGTGGTGCCTATCTTCCAATTATGAGTGACGAAGCCATGATAGTTGATAAAACCGGATCGGTGTTTTTAGCTGGTTCCTATCTTGTAAAATCTGCAATCGGAGAAGATGTAGATAACGAAACATTAGGTGGTGCAACTACGCAGTGTGAGATTTCCGGTGTTACAGATAATAAATTCCCTAATGACCAATCATGCTTAGATTATATTCGTCGTGTGATGGACAAGCTGGGTAAATTACCTGATGCAGGGTTTGATAGAAAAGAATCAATGCCTCCCGCAAAAAATGAAAAAGATATTTACGGAATTATTCCGGATGCACGTGATAAGCAATTTGAAATGCGAGAGGTAATTGCGCGCTTAGTTGATAATAGTGAGTTTGATGAGTACAAAGAAAAATATGGTCAGTCTATATTATGTGGATATGCACGTATTGATGGATGGGCTGTTGGAATTGTTGCAAATCAAAGAAAAGTAGTGAAGAGCAAGAAAGGAGAAATGCAATTTGGCGGAGTAATTTACAGCGATAGTGCTGATAAGGCAGCGCGATTTATTATGAATTGTAATCAACGAAAAATCCCTTTAGTGTTTATTCAGGATGTAACAGGATTTATGGTTGGTTCGCGCAGTGAACATGGCGGAATTATTAAGGATGGTGCTAAGATGGTGAATGCAATGTCGAATTCAGTTGTTCCTAAGTTTACGATTATAGCAGGTAATTCATATGGTGCTGGAAATTATGCGATGTGTGGTAAAGCGTATGATCCTCGTTTGATTGTTTCATGGCCAAATTCGCAATTAGCTGTAATGAGTGGAGCTTCCGCAGCTAAAACATTATTACAAATACAAACTTCTACCATGAAAGCGCAAGGGAAAGAAGTTTCAGAAGAAGAAGAAAAGACATTATTAAAAACGATTACTGATCGTTATAACGAACAAACATCACCATACTATGCAGCTTCGCGATTATGGGTGGATGCGATCATTGATCCGTTAGATACACGTAAGTGGATATCGATGGGAATTGAAATGGCTAATCATGCTCCAATAGAAAAACCATATAATGTTGGTGTAATTCAAACCTAGTTATGGCAGTATACGAATTCAACGGATATATTCCTGTTGTACATGAATCTTCTTTCGTACATCCGTTAGCGATAGTTACAGGTAATGTGATTATTGGTAAGGATGTTTATATTGCACCAGGTGCTGCAGTTCGTGGCGACTGGGGTGAAATAATTATTGAAGATGGTTGCAATGTGCAAGAGAATTGTACGCTGCATATGTTCCCTGGTCAACAAGTGATTTTGAGAAAGGGTGCACATATCGGACATGGAGCAATTATTCATGGTGCTGAAATAGGCGAGAATGTGCTGGTTGGAATGAATGCGGTAGTAATGGATAGAGTAGTAGTTAATAAAAATTCAATTGTTGGTGCACTTTGTTTCGTTCCAGAAGGGATGTCAATTCCTGAACGAAGTATAGCTGTAGGTAATCCTGCAAAGATTGTAAAGGAAATGTCGGATGAAATGATTGAATGGAAGACAAAAGGAACTGCTTTGTATCAACAGCTTCCGTCTGAATTACATGCTACATTAAAGGAATGCGAACCTTTGAGGGAAGTTCCTTCAAACAGACCAAAACAACAGGAAATCTATAAAACCTGGAACACTACAAAAAAATAACTAGCATGCAAAAAAAGGTTGTTTCACTTTTATTTTTCTTAATGCTAACGCAATTGTGTTATTCGCAGATATCAGTTATACTCAGAGTTAAAGCTGATGAACAAAATGATACATTAGGAGTAAATCTTGTAAAGGAAATAACCAAGATTTCCTATGAATCAATCCGTGATGGCAAAGTTCAATTATGGGATTCTCCTAAAAAAGAAGTTGCAATTTCTTTTTCAGCCTTGAAAGAAATCGAGAAATCATCAGGACTAAACTTTACTGATCAGCAGTTAATATTTGTATATGAAGTTTGGAATAATGAAAAGAAAAAACTGACAAGTGAAACGCAGGGATTTTTATTCTCATCTAAATTAGAAAATGGAGAGGCTGTTGTTTATGGTTATGTAGATTATGAATCGTTAAAAAACAATATCGCTACTGCAACACCTTATATCAATGCAAATGGTGATTGCTATCTCAACCTGAATAATTATCTCAACAAGAAAAAATACAATTACCACATTTTACAATTTGGCGATAAGGTAATTAATAACATCACTGATTCTAAATTGCTGAAAGAAAATTATATTGGTTCTAATAAATTTAATATTGATCCTGCATCTAAAGATACATTAGAATCGAAATATGTTGAATGGACACTTTCTGCTTCTGAAAAACTTTCTGGATCTAAGGCGCAGCAATCAAGAGATTTTACAAATGCTTTAACAACCTATTTTCATGAAAACTTAGAGGTGTTGTATAATTTATCAGGTAAAAATGCTGAAGAGATTTTGCAAAATGGTACCTGGAAAATTTCATCTGTATCGTTTGCTGAAATCTGGAGTAAGAGTAATGAAACAATTAAAAGTACTCCGTTGTGGATGACAGTAAACATTGATAGTACAGTAATAGATTCTATTTACATGGATAATCTTGTTAACTGGGATTTTAATATTAATAATTCTTTATGCACAACACAAATACAGATGTATACGAGGAAAGGTTTAATATATGCATTGTAAGAAATTAAAGGTTACATGAGTATATGCA
>JBDKGQ010000008.1:0-11575 GCA_039798145.1 Bacteroidota bacterium | reverse complement strand
TTTCGATTGATGATCGCCCGATACTGGAATACAAGTAGGGTGAATCTGTGTAAAGCAAGGATTACCGAAGTAAGCACCTTTCTTATGTGCTCTCCAAATCGCTGTTGCATTCGATCCACGAGCGTAAGTAGTAAGATAAAATACGTTTCCGTATCCACCAGTACATAAAACAACTGCATGTGCACTATGTCTTTCAATCTCTCCAGTTACCATATCTCTCGCAATGATACCACGCGCTTGGCCGTCTACCATTACTAATTCTAACATCTCATGACGAGTATAGCTCTTTATCTGACCTGTACCCACCATTCTGTTCATGGCGCTATATGCACCTAACAATAACTGTTGACCAGTTTGTCCTTTTGCATAAAACGTTCTTGAAACCTGAGCACCACCGAATGAACGATTATCTAATAATCCACCGTACTCACGTGCAAATGGAACACCTTGCGCAACACATTGGTCGATGATGTTCACACTCACTTGCGCTAAGCGATGAACATTAGCCTCTCTTGCTCTATAGTCACCACCTTTGATGGTATCATAGAATAAACGATAGATACTATCACCATCATTACGATAGTTTTTCGCAGCGTTAACTCCACCTTGTGCAGCAATACTGTGTGCACGACGTGGACTATCCTGAAAGCAAAATGTTTTTACGTTATAACCTAACTCTGCTAATGAAGCAGCAGCAGAAGCACCCGCTAATCCAGTTCCTACAATGATAACATCATAGCGACGCTTGTTAGCTGGGTTAACTAATTTTAAATTGAATTTATGGCTATCCCATTTATCTGATAATGGGCCCGCTGGTGTTTTTGAATCTAAACTCATATAATTCTTTCTGTTTAGTGTTTAATGAATAAGAAATAAAGTGGCATCGCTGCAAATAGAGCAGGAATAATAATAGCGAAGAAGATTGTTCCTACACTCTTAATAATTTTCTCGTAATTCTTTCTACGAATACCCATCGTTTGAAATGCACTCTGGAATCCGTGTGATAAGTGATACGATAATGCGATCATTGCGATTACATAAAATGCAACATACCATGGATTTTTAAATGCTGATTCAACTTCCCCGTATAAATCTTTGTATTCTTCAACTGTAATTTTCGCATAAACACCATTATCAACCATTTGAACTGTTGAAGTATTTATTGGCTCTTTGAAATTTTCAACTTCGCTCACAATTAGGGTATCATTCATTCCTTGATTTGGAGGTACATTACCAAAAAAATCTAATGTTTGGTATCGTTTTGCTTTCATGGGTTCAAAATGAAATTCTCTCCAGAAATGTCCCATATGGATAACGATAAAAACTAAAAGGATAGATCCAAGTAATCCCATGTTCTTCGATGACCATGATGTTTCTCCACCGGCCTTTTTTCCTTCGTACTTCACAGGACGAGCCTTACGGTTTCTTAAAACTAAATAGAATCCATTGGCAGCGTGTAATAAAATGAAAAAGTAGTTTACATACGATACCACTTTGATAGGAGGGAAGGTGGTCATGAAAACCGCATATTGGTTAAATGCTTTCCCTTGATCGTTTTTGAATAGTTGTAAGTTGCCCGACATATGCACGACAACAAACAAGCATAAGAATAAACCAGTCAGGGCCATTAACCATTTACGCCCTACCGATGAATTCAGAAATTCGAAGAATTTGCTCATAATGAATTTATATCTGATTTTTTAGTTAATTTTTGAAGACCACAAATTTAACTTTCACAAGGCAAGCAACAAGTAAATCCATAAGAATTTAGAACCTTTCTTACTTATCACCTAAATGCTATTATTTCAATGACATAGAACACTTAATGCACATTTTAGGTTTTGAATGTCAATAAAAATCAACCGAAAAATAGGGACATCGTTAATTTTTTATTCTTTGAACCGGCTTTTTATTGCTCTTTTCGTAGTTTCGTGAGATAAATTTTAAATCATTTAATCATGAGATATCTGCCAATCGACAATAAACTATTCATCGAAAATCGTGAACGCTATAAAGCGCACTTGCTTCCTAAATCAATCGCCTTTTTCAATGCTAATGATGAAATGCCTCGTTCAGCAGATCAGAATTATCCTTTTCATCAACATCCCGATTTATTTTATTTAACAGGAATTGATCAGGAACAAACCTTATTGGTGATTTTCCCTGATGCGCCACTTCCTAAATACCGTGAAATTCTATTCTTGCGTAAAACTAATGAGCATATCGCAGTTTGGGAAGGACATAAATACACCAAGGAAGAAGCAAGAGCAGCTTCAGGAATCCAAACTATCATGTGGACAGAAGATATTCCTTCTGTGATTCCTATGCTTATGAATCATTGCATGAATGTGTATGTGAACCTTAATGAAAATGATCGTTTCTCGAGTGAAGTTCCTTATAAAGAATTACGTTTCTCGAATGAAATGAAAGCAAAATATCCTGCTCACTTCTTTCATCGTTCAGGACCAATTATGGCACAGCTTCGTGCTATAAAAAGCGACTTCGAAATTCAGGTGATGCAACGTGCAATCGATATCACAGAAAAAGCGTTTCGTCGGGTATTGCGCTTCGTAAAACCAGGTGTGATGGAGTATGAAATTGAAGCGGAAATCACACACGAATTTATTCGTAAACGTGCTACCGGGCATGCCTATACCCCAATTATCGCTTCTGGTCCAAATGCAAATGTATTACACTACATCGATAATAATCAAGAGTGTAAAGATGGACATGTGATATTGCTTGACTTCGGTGCTGAGTATGGAAATTATGCTGCTGATTTGTCTCGTAGTATTCCTGTCAGCGGACAATTTACCGAGCGTCAGCGTGATGTTTATAATGCTGTTTTGCGCGTGATGAAGCAGGCAACTGCAATGCTTGTCCCAGGTAATACAATCGAAAAATATCACGGTGAAGTTGGTAAGATTATGGAGGAAGAATTAATTGGCTTAGGTCTTTTAAATCGTGATGAAGTGAAAAAGCAAAATCCAGATATGCCGTTGTATAAAAAGTACTTTATGCATGGGACTTCTCACTTTTTAGGCTTAGATGTTCATGATATCGGTAACCGTTATGAGCCTATGAAAGCAGGCATGGTGTTTACCTGCGAGCCAGGTATCTATATCCCAGAAGAAGGTTTAGGTATTCGCTTAGAGAATGATATATTAATTACTTCTAAAGAGCCAATCGATTTAATGGCAAATATTCCTTTAGAAGTAGAAGAGATTGAAGAATTAATGGCCGAGGCAAAAGCCCATCGTGCAGTAAAGTAAGAAGGCTTTTAGCCCCAAACTTTAGTGCCTTCAGTACAGTTTTTACAAATGTCAATCTGGTTGCGTGATTGTAATAATTTACCTCTGAAATTTCGGTAATTATTGCTGTTCCAAACTTCCTTAAATGTACTTTCTTGTAAATTGCCCATCGGATGAGATGCGTCCTTGTCAAAACAACAAGGAACCACACTGCCATCCCAGGTAATTACGCACGAATGCCACATCTTCCAACATTGATTTAGCAACTGGTTTTTTATTTCGTATGTGCCATCACTCTTCTTTTTATATCGAGAGTAGTGCTCGTTATCAGGAATTAAATCATTGCCGTTTTCATATTCATAAACCTGTGCCGTTTTAAAAGCGACTTCATCAACGCCTAATTCTTCTGCTAATTTTTCTACTTCCTGCATCTGATGTTCGTTGGGTTTTACTACGAGAAACTGAAAAATAATGTGAGGAGTTTTCGAGTTCAATTCCTTTTTCCATTTCACAATATTCTTTGTCCCTTCTAAAACTTTTTCTAGTTTTCCTCCAATACGATATTGCTGATATACCTCCTGCGTTGTGCCATCTATAGAGATAATCAATCTGTCCAATCCCGACTCTACTGTTTTTCGTGCATTCGCATCCGTTAGATAGTGCGCATTAGTAGATGTGGCTGTATAAATATTTTTGCTGGAAGCATATTTTACGAGTTCCGTAAATTCAGGATGCAAATAAGGCTCTCCCTGAAAATAAAAAATTAAATACCATAAATAGCTATTGGTTTCATCAATGATTTTTCTGAAAAAGTCACTTTCAAGCATTCCTGTCGGACGGGTAAAAGAGCGTAATCCACTCGGACATTCCGGACAACGTAAATTGCAAGAGGTGGTAGGCTCAAAGGATAACGCAACAGGATATCCCCAGTTGGAGGCTTTTTTTGTCCATTTCGAATAATAAAACGACGATAAAACCAAAAAGGCATTCCAAGCCCGCTTAAAACTAAACTTGCTGATAAAATTTATTCCGTCTCGAAAATTCCTGTTCATGTTGTTATGGCAAAGGTAGTTTATTCGGCTTTTAGTTCTATTATCATTTAGTATTCTGAAAAGCAAGATTTTAAAACTTATTTGAAAATGCCTCAACTCTCCTAAAATTACTATTTTTACCCTTATGTTTAAACGCCTGGCAAAGCTGATTCTTCGCAATCGATATTTGTTATTGATTATTATATCTATCATTACAGCTTTTATGGGTTGGCAGGCAACACATATCCAGCTTTCTTATGAATTTGCTAAAATTCTTCCTGCTACTGATCCCGATTATCAGGCTTATCAGCAATTCAAAGAGAAGTTTGGTGAAGATGGCTCCGTTATGTTTATCGGAATTCAGGATTCATCTATGCAGCAACTTAACAAGTATAATGCATGGTGGAAGTTAGGTGAGGATATTCGTAAGGTTGATGGTATTGAAGCCGTTGTTTCTACCGCTCGTTTATATTGTTTGCAGCGCAACGATTCACTTCAAAAGTTTGAAATGAAATTGTTGAAGGATGGTCCTGCAGCAAATCAAACTGAATTAGACAGTATTCAAAATATCATCAATGATTTGCCATTTTATGATGGCTTTATTCTGAATAAAGAATCGCATGCCTCTATTATGGCCGTGACATTCGATAAAGTAAAGTTGAATACAAAAAATCGAATTGATATTGTTAGAAATATTCAGGCTAAAGCAAAAGAATTCTCCTCGAAAAATGGAGTAGAGGTTCACCTTAGCGGTATGCCGTTTATCAGGACTGAAATTACTTCTAAGGTAGTTCAGGAGATGAAATTATTTATGATTCTTGCGGTATTAGTTACTGCAATCGTACTTTTTGTTTTCTTCCGATCATTTCAGGTTGTTTTCTTTTCGTTAATCGTTGTGGCCGTAGGAGTAATTTGGTCGTTGGGAACAATTGCTATTCTTGGATATAAAATCACTATCCTAAGCGGATTAATCCCACCACTTATCATTGTCATCGGAATCCCGAATAGTATTTTATTGCTCAATAAATATCAGACAGAATACGCACGTCATAATTCACAGGGTATTGCTTTGTCGAGAATGGTGCAGCGAATTGGATTAACTACTTTTTTAGCTAACGTAACAACTGCCATCGGATTCTTTGTATTGTATTTTACCGATAGCAGATTGCTTATGGAATTTGGATTAGTGGCTGCAGCAAACGTAATGTCTACCTGGCTGATTTCACTTATTCTGATTCCAATTGTATTTAGCTTTTTATCACCTCCCAAAGTGAAACATGTGAAGCATCTTGAAGCTCCTCGCATGCAAAAATTATTGTCATATGTCAATAGTTGGGTACGCTTTCATACAAAGAAGGTTTATGCTGTAGTAATTGTAATTACCATTATTTCGCTCTATGGCATGACTAAACTGGATAATGTAGGGTATGTTGTTGACGACCTTCCTAAAAACGATCCGGTGTATGTCGATATGAAGTTTTTTGAAAATAATTTCAAAGGAGTTCTGCCGTTAGAGTTTAGTGTTTCAGCAAAAGATAGTTCTAATATTCTCGACCCTAAAACGCTTCAAAAAATAAATCGCCTCGAAAAAGAACTAGCCAAAATGCCAGAGTTGTCGAAGCCTATTTCTGTCGTTGATGGGATTAAATATTCTTATCAGTCGTATCAAGGTGGTGAGAAAAAATATTACATACTTCCGGGCTCAATGCAATTGGCAGAAATGTCATCTTATATGGGTGAACAAAAAGGAAAGTCTGCTATGTTCAAGAGTTTCCTTGACAGTAATAAAATGGAAACCCGCATCAGTGTACAGATGTCAGACATTGGATCTAAGAAGATGGATGTCCTACTAGGTCAGATAAGGCCTAAAGTGGATTCTATATTTCCATCAGAAGATTACAACACAAAAATCACTGGTAATAGTTTAATATTCCTGAAAGGAAATAAATATCTGTTCGAGAATTTAATTGAAAGTATTTTACTCGCTATTTTCTTGATTTCAATAATCATGATTACACTTTTTATGTCGTTCCGAATGATTTTGATTTCAATATTGCCAAGTTTAATTCCGCTAATAATTACAGCAGGATTAATGGGCTTTTTTCATATTGCATTAAAGCCTTCTACCATTTTAATTTTTAGTATTGCTTTCGGAATTGCTTCCGATCAAACAATTTATTTCCTGACAAAATATCGTCATGAAATGCGTAACAGTAAAATCAAATCAATATCAAAAGCCGTTACTGATACAATATTCGAATCTGGCTTGAGTATGATTTATACAGCTGTAATTTTATTCTTCGGATTTTTTATCTTCTCTGCATCAGGCTTCGGTGGTACGGCAGCGTTAGGAAAACTTCTGAGTACAACTTTATTAATGGCAATGATCTCAAATCTTATATTACTTCCTGCGTTTTTGGTAAGTTTAGAAAGAAGATTAACTACAAAAGCATTTTTATCGGAACCATTATTCGAGACAGATGTTGAAGATGATGATATCGATCACGATGAGTTGGAAATTAAAAAAATGATTTAGTTTAAGCATGAAAGGAATTATTTTAGCCGGTGGCTCAGGCACGCGATTACATCCACTAACTCTTGCTGTTAGTAAGCAATTAATGCCCGTTTATGATAAGCCCATGATTTATTACCCGCTCAGTATTTTAATGATGGCGGGAATAAATGAAATCTTAATTATAACTACTCCACATGATCAGCCTATGTTTCAAAAACTATTGGGTGATGGTAAAGACCTCGGATGTAATTTTCAATACGCAATTCAAGAGGTGCCTAACGGACTAGCGCAGGCGTTCGTAATAGGTGAGGAGTTTATTGGTAACGATAAAGTGGCTCTTATTCTTGGAGATAATATTTTCTACGGAACAGGGTTACAACAACTTTTACAAAGTAATAGTAATCCAGATGGTGGCGTTGTTTTCGCATACCACGTTTCTGACCCTGAAAGGTATGGAGTAGTGGAGTTTGATTCGAATAATCATGCAATCAGTATCGAAGAAAAGCCTGCTCATCCAAAGTCAAATTATGCAGTTCCAGGACTCTATTTTTACGATAATGAAGTTATTCAAATTGCAAAAAATTTGAAGCCTTCTCCTCGAGGAGAATACGAAATTACAGATGTGAATAAAGCGTATCTAGAGGCTGGAAGATTAAAAGTTGGTATTCTTGACAAGGGTACTGCCTGGCTTGATACGGGAACATTTACGTCGCTTATGCAGGCTGGTCAGTTTGTGCAGGTAATTGAAGAACGTCAGGGATTGAAAATAGGTTGCATAGAAGAAATAGCCTTTAGAATGGGTTATATCAATAAGGATCAGCTGAATAAATTGGCGGAACCATTAGTAAAGAGTGGTTATGGCAAATATTTGCTAAATTTGATGTAGAATTTAATTGATTTTTGTAATTTGCGAATACATTCCCATTCTAGCAAATTGCAATTTAGTTGAAAAGCGAAAAAAGTTATGCAGAGAAGAATATTAGTTACCGGAGGAGCAGGATTTGTAGCTAGTTGCTTAGCGCAAAAGTTGGCTGACAATCCAGAGAATTCAGTAGTAATTGTAGATAATTTATTAACGGGGTCAGAGCATAAATTGCCTGTTTCTATCTATAATAATGTCCGCTTCATTAAAGCAGATGTTAATGATTTTACAGAAATCTCTTCTATCTTTCATGCTTTCCGTTTCGACTATGTTTTTCATTATGCCGCTGTTGTTGGGGTGAAGCGAACAATCGCAAATCCAGTGATGGTGTTAAACGATTTAAATGGAATTCGTAATATCCTTTCGTTAAGTAAAAACACAGGCGTAAAGCGTGTTTATTATTCTTCTAGCTCTGAAGTTTATGGCGAGCCTGTTGAGTTCCCGCAGAATGAACATACCACTCCGCTTAATTCACGATTGCCGTATGCTATTGTGAAAAATGTTGGTGAGGCTTACCTGCGATCTTATTTCCAGGAGTTTGGTTTAGAGTATACAATTTTCCGTTTTTTCAATACCTACGGACCAAAGCAAAGCGAAGATTTTGTTATGTCGAAATTCCTTGCTGCTGCATTAAATAATGAAGACATCACTATTTATGGTGATGGTAGTCAAACAAGAACATTCTGCTATATCGATGATAATATCGATGCTTGCTTAAGTGCATTCTACAATGATAAGATCGTGAATGATGTTGTGAATATTGGTAGCGATTATGAAATTACCATCCTCGACTTAGCACAACGTATAATCGAGATTTCAGGCTCTAAATCTAAAATCGTTTTTCTTCCTGCATTGAAAGAAGGCGATATGACAAGAAGGTGTCCTGATATCACAGTTGCTCGTCAGTTGTTAAATAGAAAAATGACAACCCTTGATGAAGGTATTCGTAAGTTAATTGAAGCCCGTCAATTTGTAACTGCCTAAATGAAATCACTTACTGAACTTTCTGAGTTAATCCTTCAGTCTGTAAATAATCTTCAATTTCCTCAAAATCCTTCGGGCCTATACGACCCTGTAAGGTATATGTTATCACTAGGTGGTAAACGTATGCGTCCTATCCTTACACTCATGGCTTGTGATGCCTTCAAAGGAGATGTTAATGCGGCTATCCCTCCAGCATTGGGTGTAGAGGTCTTCCATAATTTTACATTGCTTCATGACGATATTATGGATAATGCGCCACTTCGTCGTTCAAAGCCTACGGTACATGAAAAGTGGAATTCGAATATAGCTATCCTGGCAGGAGACGCCATGTTCGTAGAGGCGTGCCAGTTAGTAATGAATGCCCCTACAAAATCTGTTAAAGAAGTTATGCAGGTTTTTACAAAAACAGCTCTCGAAGTTTGTGAAGGCCAGCAATACGATATGGATTTTGAATCGATGGATCTCGTGACCATTGATCAATACATTGGAATGATTCGTTTGAAAACAGCCGTTCTTCTGGGAGCTTCATTAAAAATGGGTGCGTTGGTAGCTGACGCAAGTTTATCAGATGCTAATCACTTGTACGATTTCGGAGTCAACCTAGGAATAGCATTTCAACTACAAGATGATATTCTTGATGTGTATGGCGATGCTGACCATTTTGGCAAACAGGTAGGAGGGGATATCCTAGCTAATAAGAAAACATATCTTCTCATTACTGCTCTTGAAAAAGCACAGGGAGAAATAAAATCTGAATTGTTGAATTGGATTTCCAGCAACGATAAATCAGACAATAAAGTAAATGCGGTAACTGAAATTTATAACAAGTTAAACGTACGTCAGCTTGCAGAAGAAAAAATGCAAGAACTTTATCAAGATGCTTTGTTGCATCTCGATGCGATTCCTATTACTGATTCAAGTAAACAACCTCTTAAAGACCTTGCGGATTCATTGATGAATCGCAAAAACTAATTAAGCTCTTCCTAATTCTCGTAAATGACGTAAGTGAGCACCCACAGCACTAAAGAATGTTGGGTATTCAATATATTTCACGTTAAATTCTTTACAAGTGTCTCTCACAATCTTGCTGATTTCAGGATAGTGAATATGACTAATCTTAGGGAATAAATGATGCTCTACCTGGAAGTTTAATCCTCCCATAAACCAACTGATTACTTTGTTATGCGTAGCAAAGTTTGCAGTGGTATTGATTTGATGCAACGCCCATTCATTTTCAATTTTTTGAGTTGTTGGGTCAGGAGATGGGAAGTGAGTATCTTCCACCACATGCGCTAATTGGAATACAACTGCAATCACCAAGCCCGTTACAAATAACACAACACCATATCCAATAATTGCCTCTACAAATCCATGCTTGTAAGCTGGTAATACCACTAATAAGGAAACATAAATAATTTTAGTAATCCAGAATCCAAAGTGCTCTGACAATTTCATTTTACGAATAGGAGTAGGTCCAATTTTACCAGTGAAGTATTTTTTAAAGTCATTACCGAAAATCCAAATGAAATAAGTTAACCCGTAAAGTACAATCCAGTAAATATGCTGAAAACGATGTATCCAATATTTTTTCTGATGCTCGTTCACACGCATTAACGGACCAATAGCGATATCATCATCAACTCCTTCGATGTTCGTGTATGAGTGATGCACAATATTGTGTTTTATCTTCCACATAAAACTTGAACATCCCATCATGTTTAATGAATACGACATGATATCATTCAATCGCTTATTTGATGAATAAGATCCGTGTGCACCATCATGCATTACGTTAAAACCGATGCTCGCAAAGGTTAATCCTAGTAAAGCACATAAGGCTAATTGTATTCCCCAATGTAAATCACCCAAAACTAAAAGTAAATAAGTAGTGATGGCAACAGTGGTAAGTATGATTGTCTTACTGAATAATTTGAAATTACCAGTAGCTGATATGTTGTGAGTTTTGAAATAAGCATCCGTTTTTTCGCGTAAAGCATCGAACAGAGGACTTTGCTTATTATTAAATGTTATTTTTCTCATGGGTGCAAATTTAATCAATATATCTAATTTTCAAGAAGTTTTAAGGGGCAAATGCGCTAGACAGTCAAGGCTGTTTAGGGCTGTAAGTCACGAACTTAAACAAAACAAATCAAATTCCTAATGAATATCATTGTTATTCAAATTCTATTTTTGCCAAATATAACTGTCGTTTAATTAATACCGGCGCACATAGCTCAGTAGCATCTGTTTGCCTGTTATATTTTGGTATTATCGCATCAATATTTGACTTATTGATTCGCTTACTGGCTAGTTGACCATCTTTCGAAATTAATACATGCATTAATTCGAAGTTTCTGCCAGAATCTTTATTGTAAACGATTCCAATTTCTTCATTGTTTATGTATGATGCAAATGATGAGAAAATCCCAAAGTCATCCATCGATACTTGTTCTTTTTTAATTACCCTGCACCAGTCTATACTTCCTTCCGGCGAAACAGAAAATAAAACAATATTATCGAAATGGTATTCTGTTCTTCTGTTAAAGGTTTGAGTAAACTGATCATAAAAGGAATACTCACTTAGGTACTGCGCCTCTGCAACTAATAACGCTCCTCCATCTTCGCGCAAGATTAAATCTTGAATCGTGTAATTATCTAGGCTGATACCACTGCTGTTTCTTTCTCCAATAAGTTCTTTTAAACTGCTTCCCTGTATGGAATAATTTGTCTCTTTGAAATTATAATTCGAATCAACAGTAAGTAGTTTAATTCCAGAACCAGAGTAAGATGTATTGTCAACACCAATACCGCCACAAACAACCGCATCTTTTATAGGATTGTATTTAATAATAATGTCGGAAATTGGCGAGTT
>JBDKGQ010000007.1:0-14178 GCA_039798145.1 Bacteroidota bacterium | reverse complement strand
AAATTTTGAATTCAAGTATCTAAGAAAAGGTACCTACACGATTTATGCGTTAAGCGACACATTGCAGTCAGCAAACGTTTCATACAACCAGTTTCCAGTTGCTGTAAAAGTTCAAATAAGCGAGAAAAAGCAGGTGATTGATATTGGAGCCTTAACAGTTAATAGATAATTGATGAATCCTGATTTGTTGCAAATTGTTAATCGTTTTGAGCCAATTAGCCTGATTGAAATGGGGCGTGCTGAATTAATGGAACGATCTGATTTGAAGTTTGCAATTACTTTTAGTGATTTACTTAGTTTGCTCCCTTCGTTAATTAACGAGTATAGAGTGTTGGAGATTAAAGACAAGCGATTGTTTGAATATGACACTTTGTATTACGATACTCCCGATTATCTATTGTATCGAATGCATCACAACGGTAAAATGAATCGTTTTAAAGTTAGAAGGAGAACATACGTTGATAGTGATATTAATTTTTTAGAAGCTAAGATAAAAAACAATAAAGGCGTTACTAATAAAGTGCGCATTAAATGTGATAGAGATGTTGATTTCAATGATCATTTAATTTCAGAGTTTTTGTTTGAACACTTAAATGTCGATTGTGCGAATCTAATTCCATCTATCAATATCAATTATAATCGCATTGCTCTAGTGAATAAATCTTCTGTTGAGCGTGTTACAATAGACTTAGGTTTAACCTATAGCATAGAGGGTAAAAAATCAAGTTATAATAACTTAGTGATAATTGAAGTTAAAAGTGATGGCAAAACCAATACACTAATAAAATTATTGCTACGTGATACCAATAAAAAACCTGTTTCTCTAAGTAAGTATTGTGTTGGGATGTATTTACTAGAGGTCAATGAGAAAAGAAATAATTTTAAAAAACAGGTATTAAAAATCAATAAACTAATTGCTAATTAAATTATATGTTATTACAAATTACATCTCCAGAGGGAATAGATACCATTGCGAAAATTGCAGCGAAATACGGAATAAGATTGTTTATAGATTTAGTATCTACTTACATTCTAATGCAATTTATTTACTTCCGTTTTTATAAAAACAAGGATTTGTTGTTTACTTATTTTGTTTTCAATATTGTCATTTTTACGATTTCATTTTTACTCAATAGAGTAGAAATTTCAATGGGGGCAGCCTTTGGTTTGTTCGCAGTGTTTAGTATGCTCCGATATAAAACGGAAGAGATTAGTATTAAGGATATGACATATCTGTTTCTTACAATTGCGATAGGTATAGTTTCCGCTGTAACAAGATTGAAAGGTGTAGAAGATGTTTATGAATATTTGTTCTTAGTTGCAATTATATCTTCAATGATCCTTGTTGCTTTAATGCTTGAAAGCAACTGGTTTATGAAACAAGAGATTTTCAAAACTGTGTATTATGAAAAGATTGAATTAATCCATCCAAGTAAATACAATGAGTTTTTAGAAGATTTAAGAAGTAGAACTGGTATCGATATTCATCGTGCTGAGGTTCAAAAAATAGATTTTTTAAGAGATACGGCACAAGTGAAGATTTACTTTTATGATTTAACAAGATAAGATTGTTTTGAGGCAGATAAATCGATTTTTATTGTTGTTGTCATTTTTTGTTGTGATTTCAAATACGGGAATTGCGCAGCGAATTCCTGATTTTTCTGTCTGGTCGTCGGCTCAGTTGTATTATTATTTCAATAAATCTAATTACGTAAGTTTTCAATACCAAAATAGATTTAATGAAAATGCATCTCAATTTGATAATAGTAATTTGTATTTCATTTACGGCCATAATTTCAACAAGAAAAATAATGTTGAAGTCTATTACCGATTACAGACCAATTATATTGAGGATGTTCATACTGTTTTCTGGGGCTACAACAGAAAAATTAAATTGAAATATTTTAATCTTTATGGTCGTGTGGCCATTCAACACAATCGAAATTATTTTTCTTTTAATGAAACCTACGATAGAAGTTTTACGGAGGCGCGTTTTAGACTAAGGGCGAAATATGATATCAATAAAGTTTTTTCAACGACATTATCTGCCGAACCAACTATAGAATTAAATGGACCTGAGAATCCATATGTAGACAAAATTCGATACGTTGCTCAGCTGAGTATGCAGTATAATAAATATCAGTCGTTTACTTTGTTTTATTTTTATCAACCTGATATGCATTCGTTTTCAATTCCTGAAGCAAATTATGTATTAGGGTTAAACTACGAAATCATTTTGCCTAGTAAAGCGAAGGCATACAAAAAGCTTTTTAAGGCAGATTTAAAAACGGATGAGGATGACAACGGTGGTAACAAAAATCATCCTGATAATCAGTAAGTGTTTTGAATATTCGGTACTTTTGACCGCCTAAACCGTTACCGTTATGATTCAAATGATTATTACAAAATTACTTGACCAAGTCAGGTTACATTTTTTAACAGTGTTTAAATGGGTGTTGCTTCCGTTTACCCTAATGTTTATAGTGTTTTGGGTTGGGAAATCCAATGGGGTGGAGGTTAGTGATCTTACCCGTGATACAGCAGCTGTTTTACACGGACATCCGTATGATGGAATGATTTCTATGTTAGGATTGTTTTTATGGAGTGCTTCAGCTACTATTTGCTTATTAACATATAGTTTAATAAAAAATGGTACTTCATTAATGAAAGGTATGTTTTTATATGGAGGTTGCCTTTCTCTTTTTCTCGGACTTGATGATTGTTTTCAGTTGCATGAAGAAGTATTTATTCATGCGTTTCCATTTGCTGAAAAATTATTTTATTTAGTATATATCGGGTCTATTATCGGATATTTCTTCCGCTTTATAAACGAGTTGTTCGAGACAAAATTCTTATTTTGGATAGGAGCAATGAGTCTATTTTTAGTTTCTATGATTCTCGATAATGTGGATCCGTTTGTATCACATCAAGTATATTATGAAGACTGCTGTAAATTTGCTGGGATATTTCTGTGGTTTATGTTTTATGCAACCTCATCTTATGCAGCATTGAACTCGGGGAAAAATCAACCATCATAAGTAACTTTTGAATTTTCATATTTACTTCATCTAATTATTAGAACTTAGCACCTGTTAAATCGTAGGAAGCCCTATTAACTATGAAAAAGATAATTCTAACTCTAACAGTATTTTTTGCAGCAACTCTTTTTGCTTCTGCACAAGAGAATGCAAACAATCCAAATGCACCAGAAATCAGTTTCGAAACGGAAGTTCATGATTTTGGTACTATTGATTACGCAGGCGATGGAACATATGCCTTTAAATTTACTAATACAGGTAAAGAGCCTTTAAAGATTACTGATGCAAAAGGAAGCTGCGGATGTACAGTTCCGAAATGGTCAAAGGAAGAAGTAGCGAAAGGTCAATCAGGTTACATCAATGTTAGTTACGACACTAAACGCCAAGGTCCATTTACAAAAACGGTAACTGTAATGTCGAACGCTGGCAAGAATCCAACGAAAGTCCTAACTATTAAAGGCGTTGTGAAAACGCAGGAGCAGACAGAAGATCAAACTCCTTTTATGAAGCCAAGTGGCGCATCTCCATTAGAAAATCCTAAACTATAAATTCAAATAATTTAAATAAACAAAAAACAATGAAAAAATCAATTTTATTAGTTGCTTGTACATTATTAATGTCATTCGCAACAAAGGCGCAAACAGCAGACAAACCAGCTCCAAATCCAAATGCAGCTGAAATGACTTTCGAAGCATTAGAGTTCAACTTCGGAACTATTAAGCAAGGTGATGTAGTTAATCACGAGTTCGAATTCGTTAACAATGGTAAAGAAGATCTAATCATTACAAATGCAACTGGATCTTGTGGATGTACTGTTCCTCAATATCCTAAAACAGCAATTAAGAAAGGTGCTAAAGAAGTAATTAAGGTGACTTTCAATTCTGCAGGTAAAATGGGAATGCAAGACAAAACAGTTACGATTACATCAAACGCTAAAAACTCTCCAGTTATCCTTCACTTAAAAGGAACTGTTGAAGCTCCAGCTCCGGTAGCAAATCCTGCTGCAACTCCTGGTAAATAATTAAAATATTAAGTTTAAATTTGCAGTCCTGTTCAATACTGAACGGGACTGCTTATTTTATAGACCATGCCTAAAATTTCAAATAAAGGGCTTCAAATGCCCCCATCACCAATCCGTAAATTAGTTCCTTTTGCAGAAGCTGCTAAAAAAAGAGGTGTTCAAATTTTTCATCTAAACATCGGACAGCCTGATATAAAAACACCAGAGGTGATGATGAATGCGATTCGTAACATCAAACTAGATGTTATTGAATACAGCCATTCAGCGGGGATTGAATCATATAGAAAGCGCCTTGCAGAATATTATCAAAAGAATAATATCCAGGTCGATTATTCGGATATCATGATTACAACTGGCGGTTCAGAAGCTATCGAAATTGCTATGATGGCTTGCTTAAATCCAGGTGATGAGATTATTATTCCTGAGCCGTACTACGCCAACTATAACGGATTTAGTACGCAGGCGAATGTGGTAATTAAGCCAATCGTTTCTTCCATCGAATCTGGTTTTGCTCTTCCTCCAATTGCAGAATTTGAAAAGGTGATTACGGAGAAAACAAAAGCTATAATGATTTGTAATCCAGGTAATCCAACAGGTTATTTGTATTCGAAAGATGAGTTACAAGTGCTAAAAGAGCTTGCTTTGAAATATGATTTATACCTTTTTGCGGATGAGGTATATAGAGAGTTTTGTTATGATGGTAAAACGTATTCATCGGTAATGCAATTGGATGGTTTAGATCAAAATGTGGTATTGATGGACAGTATCTCAAAACGTTACAGTGCTTGTGGAGCTCGTATTGGAGCCCTGGTTTCTCGTAATAAAGAGGTTATGGCTGCAGCTTTAAAATTCGCACAGGCAAGATTAAGTCCGCCAACATTCGGACAAATAGCGGCTGAAGCGGCGATAGATACTCCTCAAAGTTATTTTGATGAAGTAGTTGCTGAATATGTGGAGCGTCGTGATTTAGTTGTAAGTGCAATGAACGCTATGGATGGAGTTGTTTGTCCAAAGCCTAGTGGTGCATTCTATTGTATGGCTCAATTGCCGGTTGATGATGCAGATAAATTCTGTCAGTGGTTATTAGAGGACTTTTCATTTGAAGGTTCTACAGTGATGCTGGCTCCAGCAAGCGGATTCTATTCAGATCCTAAACTTGGGTTACATCAGGTTAGAATAGCCTATGTGCTTAATAAGGAGTCGTTGCAAAAAGCAATGAATTGTTTATCAGTTGCATTACAGCAGTATCCGGGAAGAACAATTCCTGTTTCTTCTCAACAGATGACGGCCTAACCATTTGTCTGATTCTTTTTAAAACTGATTTGTTAATATTTTCAATTTAAATCAGGAATTGAGATACTTGCATCCGATAGATTTGTGTTATAAAGGAAATGCAAGTCAATGTTGGTATTTGGGAATAGTGTTATCGCAGATAGTATTTTAGTTTTACTTGGAATTACAGGTGTTGTGCAATTGTATTACATTCTGTTTCAATTCTCAGGAGTAGGATTTAAAAAGATTTCTTCAGTAAAATCGAGCAAGTATGAACCAGTTTCGGTCATTATTTGTGCACGTAATGAACTGAAAAATCTTCGTGAGTTTTTGCCTCAGATTTTAAAGCAAGATTATCCCCAATATCAGGTTGTAGTTGTTAACGACTGTAGCTGGGATGAGTCTTCCAGGTATTTAGAAGAAATGGAGGATGCTCATTTTAATTTAAAGGTTATTACTATTAATGAGCAAGAAAAATATCAGCACGGGAAAAAGTTTGCATTAACATTAGGAATTAAAGGTGCAGCTTTTGAGCGATTGATATTCACGGATGCCGATTGTTATCCTGCTTCAGACCAATGGTTGAAACAAATGGTCGATACGCTTTCAGTTGATAAAGAAATTGTAGTTGGATATGGGGCTTATCAGAAGACAAGTGGATTTTTAAATAAATGGATTCGTTTCGATACAGCTCAAAACGGATTATTGTTTTTAAGTCGTGCCATTAAAGGAAAGGCTTACATGGGAGTAGGTCGAAATCTAGGTTATTTAAGATCCTTGTTCTTTAAAAACAAAGGCTTTGCATCTCATAATCATTTGCTATCAGGCGATGATGATTTGTTTGTCAATGAAACCGCTAATAGTAGTAATGTTGGTGTCTGCTTGTCAAGTGAGTCATTCACTTATTCAAAACCTAAAGAGACATTTAAAGACTGGCTTCGCCAAAAGCGACGTCATATGTCCTCTGGGAAATTTTATAAATCCAGAGATAAAGGGTTGATTGGTTTTTATTTCTTTACCCATACCTTATTTTGGATTTTAATCATCGTTTCTTTGATATTGAAACTTAATTGGGAGATTGCCGTAGCAATGCTATCAACCAGGCTAATCGCTCAAATTATTGTATATTGGACAGGATTTAGAAAATTAGGAGAAAAGGATCTAATCATACTTATCCCTATTTTCGATCTGATAGCTGCAATCATTTATCCGCTGTTAGCCATAACAAACCCTTTCATTAAGATAAGAGTATGGAAGTAACAGCATCAACCCAAACCCTAACTATGGAAAAGCCTAAACCACAGCTTCAAATTACTGACGAGGAAATTCAACACCTCTCTGATAAAGCTATTAAAGATTTCAAGCTGGTTCGAAAGGCCGTCGATGAAGGCGACCAAAAAGCGTATGCTGAATTGATGGCTCGTTACAAGGATTCCATCTATTATATGCTATTAAAAATGGTTAATAACCGCGATGATGCGGAAGATTTGACCATTGAAGCTTTTGGAAAGGCTTTCAGAAATATAAAGCAATATACTCCGGACTACGCCTTTAGTACATGGTTGTTTAAAATTGCAACTAATAACTGTATCGACTTTATCCGTAAGAAAAGAAAAATGCTTTTAAGCATTGATAGAGGGTTTGAAAATGAAGATGGCCAGGAAATGTCATTTGAAATCAAATCTGACGGGCCAACACCTGACGATGTTTTAGTCAAGAAGCAAAAGGTTTTAATGATGAAAGAGGTAGTTGACAAATTAAAACCTCGTTATAAGAAATTGGTGGAGTTAAGATATTATCAGGAATTGTCTTACGAAGAAATTGCTGAAGAACTTGATCTTCCGTTAGGAACTGTTAAAGCGCAATTATTTAGAGCTAGAGAGTTTCTATATCAAATCATTAAAAGCACTGACTATACCGCACACGATTGAGTAAATTTTGAATATGAATAAGGGGACGAAAGTCCCCTTTGTTTTTTAGGCTATTTTTGCAGCATGATCGATAACTCGCAAGTTTTAAAGCAATATTTTCCCAATTTATCTGAAGAACAATTATTGCTTTTTGCAAAGCACGAAGAACTTTTTAAATCTTGGAACGAAAAGGTAAATCTTGTTTCAAGGAAAGATATCGAGAACCTAACGGTTAAGCATATTCTTCATTCATTATCATTAGTAAAGTATATTCGATTTGATGATGGTGCACGTGTTTTAGATATTGGAACAGGTGGAGGATTTCCGGGTATCCCTTTGGCTATTTATTATCCTAACGTGAAGTTCTCGTTGGTTGATTCCATCGAGAAAAAAATCAAAGTAGTTGAGGATATTGTTAAAGAGCTAGGTTTGAAAAATGTGGTCGTAAAAAGGAGTAGAGCAGAAGAGTTAAAAGAGGAATTTGATTATGTGGTTAGCAGGGCGGTGGCGCCCATGCAGGAATTAGTGGGTTGGAGTTTTAGAAATTGTAAAATGGGACAGGTGGGAAGCCTGCCAAACGGCTGGGTGGTATTAAAAGGTGGCGACTTAAAAGAGGAGTTAAGTCCTTATAAAAAAGTGGTTGAAGTGCAGTCAATACACGAATATTTCCCCTTGGAATTTTTCGAAACTAAGGCTATTGTATATATTCCACGCCAGTCATTGTAGTTTTTTACATTGATATTTAATTATTTAGAGGAGTAAGCTTTTATTTTTTAAATAATCAGGAAAAAATGACAATCTGTTTTGAACCTATTAGTTTTTTATTATCTTTGCCATCCCAATAAGAATAACAAAGTATAGTCATGAAAAGGACATTCCAACCTTCTTTACGTAAGCGTAGAAATAAACACGGTTTTAAAAAGCGTATGAGCACGGCTAATGGTCGTCGTGTATTAGCAGCACGTCGTAAGAAAGGACGTCATAAATTGACGGTTTCTGACGAGCGTTCTTGGAGAAAGTAATTTCTTTAGAAAAAAATATTTAATAGGCGGGCATCTTGAAAAAGATGCCCGTTTTATTTTTCAACATATGCAGTTTCGATTTTTACTTTTGCTTACTTTCGCTCAACTAAAAAAATTATGCAGCTATCGGTCAATTTCAAATTTTTTGAAAAAGCATCGGTAGCTATTTTTATATCCGAACACATTAAAAAACACTGCTATGCCACGCGATCATTCGATTAAATCGGTCTTAATTATTGGAAGCGGTCCTATTATTATTGGACAAGCCTGCGAATTTGATTACTCTGGTAGCCAGGCTGCTAGATCATTGAAAGAAGAAGGAATTGAAGTTGTTTTAATCAACTCGAATCCTGCAACAATCATGACCGATAAGGTAACGGCAGATCATATTTATTTAAAACCACTTAATCGCAAGTCGATTGGTGAAATATTAACTAAACATAAAATTGATGCGGTGCTTCCAACAATGGGAGGACAAACTGCATTGAACCTTGCCATTGATTGTCAAAAAGCAGGACTTTGGGAAAAGCATGGTGTGAAAATCATTGGTGTTGATATCGATGCTATTCATACGACTGAAGACCGTGAGCTTTTCAGATTAAAGATGTTAGAGTTAGGAGCAGGTGTTTGTAAAGGAAGAACGGCAACATCGTTTTTAGAAGGGAAAGAAATTGCTCAAGAAATTGGATTTCCACTAGTAATTCGTCCATCGTTTACGCTAGGCGGTACGGGTGGAGGATTTGTTCATACCCAGGAAGAATTTGATAATGCGCTAAATTTCGGATTACATGCGTCTCCAGTTCACGAAGTATTGGTAGAACAGAGTATCATGGGTTGGAAAGAGTATGAGCTAGAATTATTACGTGATAGCAATGGGAATGTGATTATCATCTGTTCGATTGAGAATTTCGATCCGATGGGTATTCATACTGGCGACTCTATCACAGTTGCGCCTGCAATGACGCTTAGTGATCGTACGTATCAGAAGATGCGTGACCTTGCTATCAAATGCATGAATGGTATCGGACAATTTGCAGGTGGATGTAATATTCAGTTCTCTGTTAATCCGGAGAATGAAGATGAAATTATTGTTATTGAAATCAACCCTCGTGTATCACGTTCTTCAGCGTTAGCATCAAAAGCAACGGGATATCCAATTGCTAAGATCGCGGCTAAACTCGCTATCGGATATAATCTCGATGAATTAAAAAATCAAATCACGAAAAGTACTTCGGCTTTCTTTGAGCCAACCATCGATTATGTAATCGTGAAAGTACCTCGTTGGAATTTCGATAAGTTTAAAGGTGCGGATCGTCATTTAGGACTTCAAATGAAATCGGTGGGTGAGGCTATGGGAATTGGACGTTCGTTTCAAGAGGCATTACAAAAGGCTTGTCAATCGTTAGAGATAAAACGTAACGGACTAGGTGCGGATGGAAAAGAACTTAAAAATCAAGAACAGATTTTAGATAGTTTGAAAAATCCAGGTTGGAATCGTTTGTTCCATATTTATGATGCATTCAAACTTGGAATTCCTTTTAAAACTATTCAGAAGCTAACGAAAATTGATGCTTGGTTCCTAAATCAAATTGAAGAGTTAGTAGAGCTTGAAAAAGAAATTCAAAAGCACACGCTTGACTCTTTACCATTTGACTTAATGCTGGATGCAAAGCAGAAAGGTTATGCTGATCGTCAGATTGCTCACTTGCTTCGCTGCTTAGAAAGTCAGGTTTATGCAAAGCGAAAAGATTTAAAAATAAATCGTGTTTACAAACTAGTAGATACTTGTGCAGCAGAATTTGAAGCTCGCACTCCGTATTACTACTCGACATTTGAAACAGAGAATGAATCTGTAGCAAGCGATAAAAAGAAAATTATTATTCTTGGTTCAGGTCCTAACCGTATCGGACAAGGAATCGAATTCGATTATAGTTGTGTGCATGGTGTATTAGCTGCTAAGGAATGTGGCTATGAAACCATCATGATTAATTGTAATCCTGAAACTGTTTCAACCGATTTCGATATTGCGGATAAACTTTACTTCGAGCCTGTTTTCTGGGAGCATATCTACGATATTATCCAACATGAAAAACCAGAAGGTGTGATTGTGCAGTTAGGTGGACAAACAGCTTTAAAGTTAGCAGAGAAATTAAATAAGTACGGAATCAAAATCATTGGTACTAGTTACGAGTCGTTGGATTTAGCCGAAGACCGTGGTCGTTTTTCAACTTTGCTTCGCGATTTAAATATTCCTTATCCGAAATTTGGAGTAATTGAAGATGCAGATCAAGCGGTTGGTGTTTCAAGAGAGTTAGGATTCCCTCTTTTAGTTCGTCCGAGTTATGTTTTAGGCGGACAGAGTATGAAGATTGTTATCAATGAGCAAGAGCTAGAGACGCACGTTGTAAATATTTTAAAAGATATTCCTGACAATAAAGTATTGGTAGATCATTTTCTCGAGAGAGCCATAGAAGCTGAGGCAGATGCAATTTGTGATGGAGAAGATGTTTACATCATTGGTATCATGGAACATATTGAGCCTGCAGGAATTCATAGTGGAGATAGTAATGCTGTTCTGCCTCCGTTTGATTTAAGTGATGATGTGATTCGTCAGATTGAAGAACATACTAAGTCAATTGCGAAGGCAATGCAGGTGAAAGGATTGATCAATATTCAGTTCGCCATCAAGAATGAAATTGTATATGTTATTGAAGCGAATCCGAGAGCTTCACGTACAGTTCCATTTATTGCGAAGGCTTACGATGAACCTTATGTTAACTATGCAACGAAGGTGATGTTGGGTGCTGTTAAAGTAAAGGATATTAAATTCAATCCTACAAAGAGTGGATATGCTATTAAAGTTCCTGTGTTTTCATTCGAGAAATTCAGAGATGTAAACAAAGAACTTGGACCAGAGATGAAATCAACAGGTGAGGCGATTTATTTCATTGATGATTTACAGGATGAATTCTTCCAAAAGGTCTATTCTGAACGAAATCTATATTTGTCGAGATAATAATTGAAAGGAGGCTTTTATGTCTGATTTTATTCTTGTACTCATTGCTATTTTTATCGTCTTTGGAGTTTTTAGACGATACCTGTTCTTCTTGGTGATGAACGCGGTATCGAAAAAGCTTTACAAAGAGATGCAAAAGCAACAAGGTCATTCATACGCTCATCAACGAAATCAAGAGGGGAAAGTTCATGTAGATACGTCTACTAAAAAGTCGAACAAACGAATTAACGACGATGATGGGGAGTATGTTGATTATGTAGAAATCAAAGACTGATTCCGTATGTTTTTTGTTCGTATTCCTGGTGGTTAATTTTTGGTTTTTTATTTCGTAGTTCGGCATTTTCCGATTATTTTCGGAGGCAATTACATGGTAAAACCACACGCTATTGCAATTGGTGTTTTCCTTTTACTTACTGTAGTTTATTTTCTTCCAACACTTTCTGGATCCTCGCTTTCAACGCATGACGTGTCGCAGTGGATTGGAATGAGCAAGGAGATTTTAGATTATAAAGCGCAAACAGGAAAAGAAGCCTTATGGACCAACTCCATGTTTAGCGGAATGCCTTCTTATCAGATTTCTGTTTTATATCCATCCAATTGGGTGAAGTATTTCAATGATTTTATTTGGTTGGGTTTACCTTCTCCAGCAAACATTGTATTTATTGCTTTATTAAGTTTCTATATTTTAGCAATTACGCTTAAAGCTGATTTTCGTCTAGCCATAGCGTTAGCCATTGCCTACGCGTTCTGCTCATTTAATTTTGTCAGTTTGGTTGCAGGGCATAATACCAAAGTACAGGCGATTGCCTTAATGCCTATGGTAATTGCGGGTGTAATGATGGCCTATCGAGGAAAATGGTTGTCGGGAGGTGCCTTAACAGCACTTGCCTTGAGTTTACAGATTTATGCGAATCACTTGCAGATTACTTATTACTTAGCAATTGCAGTTGGATTACTTGCTGTTTCTGAATTTGTGAATGCCATCATCAATAAAACGATTAAAGATTTTATGATTGCCTCTGTGATATTGGGCGGAGTAGCAGCCATTGCTGTATTGCCAAACATTACCAACTTAATGGCAACAGCAGAGTATGGTAAGTATTCCACTCGTGGTCCATCTGAATTGACAGAGAAAAAATCAAGTACAGGATTAGATAAAGATTACGCATTAGGATGGAGTTATGGTAAAATGGAAACATTTACCTTAATCGTTTCGAATTTTAATGGTGGTGCTTCAGGATATAAGTTAGATGAGAAATCTGCTACCTATGAAGCAATAAAAAATAATGCGAATGAAGGTTCAGCCAAAGATTTCGTAAAGGCAGCACCGTTATATTGGGGTGATCAGCCTATGACTTCAGGTCCAGTTTACAGCGGAGCAATTCCAGTTTTCTTATTTGTACTAGCATTGTTTTTAGTCG
Organism: Bacteroidota bacterium; assembly: GCA_039798145.1. Lineage (GTDB taxonomy): Bacteria > Bacteroidota > Bacteroidia > AKYH767-A > OLB10 > CAINEC01. The sequence goes on along the minus strand of JBDKGQ010000007.1, from coordinate 1,478 downwards.
GCGGATATTTAAGAGTTTGGATGATTGTAGTTGCATTATTATCAATCATGCTTTCTTGGGGTAGTCACTTTTTACCATTGACGAATTTCTTCTTTGATCATGTACCAGGCTATAATAAATTCCGTTCGGTATCTATGACATTGGTGTTGGTATCATTGATTATTCCATTAGCAGGTATATTAGGATTAAACAAATTGACAGACACCAACGGTAATGCAAAAGATAAAATCAAATTCTTATGGTGGGCATTTTATATTGTTGGAGGTTTATGTTTAATCATGCTTATATTGCCAAGTTTGTTTGGGAATTTTAATGGTCCTTCGGATGAGCAACTCGGTCAATACCCTTGGTTATTAGAGGCTTTAAGAAAAGACCGTGAATCATTATTGCAAATTGATGCTTTTAAATCATTATTCTTTATAAGTGCAGCTTTCTTTTTATTGTGGAGGATGTTGAATGGCAAGATGAAAAAAGAAATGGTGTTTATGATTATAGCTGGATTGATCGTTGTTGATTTATGGTCGAATGATAAGCGTTATTTGAATGATGATAAGTTCACAACACAATCTTCTGTTTCAAATCCTTTTCCTAAATCAGAAATTGATGAGCAGATTCTTCAAGATAAATCATACTACCGCGTTTATAATTTATCGGTAAGTCCGTTTAACGATGCAAGTACATCGTATTATCATAAATCGATTGGTGGTTATCACGGAGCGAAGTTGAAGAGATATCAAGAGTTGATTGAAAGACAAATTTCAAAAGGCAATCAACGTGTGTGGAATATGCTGAATGCAAAGTATATCATCTTTACGAATCAGCAAACAGGTCAGCCGATGTTGCAACAAAACCCAGAAGCATTAGGAAATTCATGGTTTGTTCAGAATTGGAAGATTGTTCCGAATGCAGATGCGGAAATGAAAGAAATGGATTCACTTGACTTTAAAACTACAGCTGTAATCGATCAGCGTTATGCCAATGGCGTTAGTGGGTTAAGTCAGAATGTAGTGGATTCAACTGCAACAATTACATTAGCTGAAAACGGATACTCACCAATGCAGTTGACTTACAATTCAAGTTCGAGTGCAGATCGATTAGCAGTGTTTTCTGAAATACATTATCCTGCAGGTTGGAATGCATACGTCGATGGAAAACTTACAGATCATATTCGCTTGAATTATGTTTTAAGAGGATTGAAAATTCCAGCGGGTAAACATAAAATCGAATTCAAATTTGAACCAGCAGTTTATGAGCAAGGAGAGAAAATGGCGTTAGCAGGTTCAATGATGTTGGTAGTGTTGTTAGGTGCAGCGGTGTTTATGGAGTTTAAAGGAAAGTCGACAGACGTAAAAAGCTAAATTGAAAAAGGTTCTCATCATAACGTATTATTGGCCACCGAGTGGAGGAGCAGGAGTTCAGCGTACGCTTCATTTTGCCAAATACTTAGGTGATTACAACTGTATACCTTATGTGCTTAC
>JBDKGQ010000006.1:0-12092 GCA_039798145.1 Bacteroidota bacterium | reverse complement strand
AGTTGTCCGATTTTTTCGGACAACTCACTTCCTTCCTTTCTTAGCTTAGTTTTTAGGTCATTCCAGTATTTTCTTGGTCGGTCTGTTCCTGTTAGTACTTCAATCACATCAATTACAGAAATATACCAAAGTTCTTTTTCTCCGTCCCAATGGGTACGGACTTGTTTATGTTCAAATATTCTGACGGCGTTTTCCTTTTTCATCGATGTGTTATTCATGATTTTTGAAAATTAAATTTAATCCCACTAGTAATTAAAAAATGTAGGGTGTAAACTTAATTACTAAAAAAACGATTGCAAAATCAGATGTTTAATTTTAGTTGTAAGAAATTCGATTTGTTAGTAATTTCTTGTTCTATCATTCATTAATTCTCCTCCCCCTAAATTCCCTATCTTTACACCATGCTTGTAAAAGTTCATCCCGATAATCCAGAGGCGCGTAAGATCGATCAGATTGCTCAAACTCTTTTGAAGGGTGGGGTGATTATCATTCCTACGGATACGATCTATGCGCTCGCTTGCGACCTATACCAATATAAAGCATTCGAGCAGATTGCGCGCATGAAAGATATCCGTGCAGATAAAGCTAATTTTTCATTGCTCTGTAAAGATCTGAGTAATGTTTCGGAGTTTACCAAGCCTTTTGATCGTGCTATTTATAAACTCCTCAATAGAGCGTTCCCAGGTCCTTTTACATTTATCCTGGAAGCTTCAAGTCATTTACCTTCTGTATTTAGAAGTCGGAAGAAAACAATTGGTTTGCGTGTGCCTGATAATAAAATTGTGCAAGCGATTATTGAGAAAGTCGGACATCCAATCATTGCCACATCCTTACATGATTTGGATGAAATAAAAATTTATCCAACAGACCCCGAAGAAATTTTTGAAGTATATAACCACCAAGTCGATTTAGTGGTAGATGGTGGAATAGGGAGTATCGTTCCTTCAACGGTGGTAGATTGTACAGGTGATGAACCCGTAATTGCGCGACAAGGATTGGGAGAAATAATTTTATAGTTCTTCGATGTGAACCGCAGCGTTACTCAAATGCTGCATCAATTCATTACTATCTCCATGAATCGTGTAAACTACTTTCGCTTCACTCTCAGTAATGGTATTTAGTAAATCGTGCCAGTCGCTATGATCAGATACCGGCAATTTAATATCATACCCTTCTTGTAATCGATCCCAGCCCGAAGCCATCCCTCGTAAGTAACCAATATCCGAAGCATACGATTGTAAAACCAATGGTGGCACGATGTAAATATTATTGGCCGTTTTCTTAAAGACCTGCTTCTGATAAGGCAACCATTCTCCTAAGTCAAATCCTGCTTCTTCATATACGCGATGGTATTTCGAAATTTTTGGGTGCACCATGACTTTAAACTCCGGCTTTAAGTCAGCAAATAATCGTGTTAAGCGTTGCGCCTTTCCTAACGCGTAGGCACCTACGATATAATTCGTGTTTATGGCCGCATCGAAGGCTTTTAACGAATCTTCGTCGGGTGGATGGGTTTTACCCTGTTGCGCAAACGTCGTTTCTGTAATGAGCACATCGCACTTCACAGTCTCATATGGCTCACACGATGCATCCGACTGTCGTTTGTAGTCGCCAGTATAATTAATTATTCGTCCTTCGTGCTTCCAAACAATCTGCGCTGATCCGAGCATATGTCCCGCAGGAATAAATTGAAATGATACACCATCTACTTCAAACCATTCGTAGAATTCAGGAGTGATGACCATATCTGCAAAATTGCGATAACGTGTGCGTAGTAAGCGAGCTGTATTTTTGGTGCAAAAGACTTTCCCATGTCCTGGAACAGCATGATCGCCGTGCGCATGACTAACCACTGCGGTATGAACAGGGTGGGTGGGGTCAATCCAGATTTCTGTTTGCGGTAACTGGTAGCCGTTAGTATGTGCTATTAACGGCTTCGAATAATCAGACATTTGCTAAAAGTGTTTCGTGAATAGTCAATACTTGTGGTAGCAGTGGACTGATTTCGTTATTGATGATGGTATAATTGGCGTGTTTGCGACGTTCTTCGTCGGACATTTGTTGTTGGATAATAGCAACTACATCTTCCGTACTTTTTCCGTCACGTGCCGTAACGCGTTCAATGCGCAGGTCTTCTGGTGCTTCTACTACAATCACTTTATCGCAAAGTTTATTAAAACCTGATTCGATTAGAATTGCAGCTTCGTGTAAAATATAAGGCGCTATTTGTTGTTCTTTCCAATCGGTAAATGCATTTCTTACAAATGGATGTACAATAGAATTCAGTTGACTAAGTTCATCTGGATTATTAAATACTAATTGACTTAAATGCACTTTATCAAACTGTCCTATCAATGGAAAAATGGTTTCGCCGAATTCAGCTTGTAATAAACTATAAACTTCTTGATTGTTCAACATTAAGTCGCGCGCAACTTTATCAGCATTAAAAACTGGAACACCTAATTGTTTGAAAATTTCGCACACAATCGTTTTCCCAGAGCCGATTCCTCCCGTGATGCCTATAATCATATTAAGGATTTTGATGAAAATAATCTACTGCTGCAGGCGTCCATTTTAATTGATCCGCCCATTCTGGTTTCTTAGTAATTTCGATTACCGCTTTCGATTTACCATTGTCATTGAATTTAGCATTGGCAACAAAGCTGGCAGCAGTCGTTTTATCGAACTTTGAAATAGGAATTTTACATTGAATCGTTATTTCAGAAGGAATGAATTTTAGTTGTCTGTTCGACTGATTACAAGTAACAGGCACCTTAACAATTTTCTCCGTTGCTGATTCAATAGGAATGGTAAGCGTAACAGGTGTAGGCTCGATGTAAATATTTTTCAATTTCCTGAAAGCAATTTCTTTCGAGATGCTGGTTCCTTCACTCTTGAGATTTTCTGTCACCATCATCACCGATGTAATTGAATCTGGTATAGGCGACTCTGATGAAATTAATAAACTATCAGGACTGCAATAGGCCTTGCCTGATAAAATATAAATAGGAGCGAGGCTGAGTTGATAATCGATGGTAATGCCTACTTTTTTACTGTAAGCCATTTTACCTTGTAGCGCAAAAAAGGAAGGAGATACTTCTTCTACTACGATAGAATTGTTTTTACTTTTTATAAAGTCAACAATAGCTGCTCGGATATCAATTTTATCCGATGCATTGCTTGTACAATTGACAACACGATCTTTTTTGCTTAACGACAGTAAAAGCTTTGCGAGATCGAAGCCACGGCCTTTCAAATACACAGTTGCTTTTACTTCTTGCTTTCCGCTTTCATTCACTTTCGAAAAAGGCACATTGATATTAGCAATAAAATTAATTTTTGCTCTATGCTCTTTGTTAAGTGCGTTGATTGTCCAGATAGCAGTAGCAATAAAAAAGCAAAGCAAAAACGAAAACAATTTCGAATTGCTTTTTAACTTCTGTTTAAAGGAGTTGTTTGCTTGCATACTATTCGTGTTTTCCTTTATTCACGAATATAAAGAAAAATAGCTGTTCGGCTAAATTACTTTGCAATATTCGTTGAGTAAGATTTTGTTACTTCAGCAGAGATAGCCGTTTTTTCAACTTCAACTCTTACATCTTTAGCAATTTCAATAATAAAAGTTTTCTCTTTTACAGAAGTGATTTTTCCGTGTACGCCACCAATAGTAACGACTCTTTCACCTTCTTTTAATGAGTCTTTAAATTCTCTTTCTAACTTTTGTTTTTTAGTCTGCGGACGAATCATGAAAAAGTAAAATACAATCATGATTAATGCAATAGGAATGATTTGTTGAAATGCACTTCCGCCAGCGGCCTGTAATGTTATTAATAATGTGTTCATGGTTATGTGTTTGTTATTTTGATTTAATTACTTCTCCTGTAATAGTTAATACTTTCGTATTCGGAGTTGTATTAGCAATAAGTGTTACGTTTTTAGTTATTTGTCCGCTAATCCCCGTGCTATTAAAGGTAACTTTGATAACACCTTCGTCACCAGGAGCAATAGGGTCCTTTGGATATTCTGGTTGCGTACAGCCGCATGATCCTTTAGCTTGAGAGATAATTAAATCTTTATCTCCACTGTTTTTAAATTTGAATTCGTGTGTTACTGATTCACCGCTTTGAACAGTACCTAAGTCAAAAGTAATTTCTTCAAAATCAAATTTAGGAACGCCTGTTTTATCAATGATTTCACCGTTGGCCGTTTCTGGATTGTTAACGATATCAGGCGATACTCTTACTTCACCTGATTCATTGTCTTTGTTCTGATCACTTCCACATGAAATAACCAGCATACTTGTTAAGATAATTGCGTAGTTTAGTAGTGTTCTCATATTTATTATTCCATTAATCCGCGTCCGATTTTCACAATCTTACCTTGTGATTTTAATTCAACAGCTAATTTATCAATTACTCCATTAATGAACGATTTACTATTCGGAGTGCTGTAGTCTTTAGAGATGTCGATGTATTCGTTGATACTTACTTTAACAGGAATAGAAGTTTGGTGAAGCATTTCTGATAAAGCCATTTTCATCAGAATAATATCTACCATCGCGATACGATCTGCTTCCCAGTTCTTCGTTTTCTCACCGATTATCTGCGTAAGATACTCATCATCCTGAATGGTTTTCTTTACCAATTCACGCATGAAACGCACATCATCTTCCTCGTCTTTAAATAAGCTCAGTAATTTGAATTCGCCTTTAGCCTTAGAACCTTCTAATGTTTTGGTAATCATTCCCTGAATCAATTCAATAGATTCTGCCCAGTAAATAGATTTTTCTTCCAACGTTGAGAAAACAAATTCCTGACGAGTAAAAACCTCTGCAAAAATCCAAGTAATAAAATCAATTTCTTCTTTAATACTTGAATCCTCTTTTGCGCAATAAGCTTTATACTGATCTGACTGACGAATCTGAAAGAAAGATTTCTTCACAGCATCCATTTCATTTTGCCAAGAGATTTTATTGTCTCTCACTTGACGTGCAAACGATAAATTATTTTGCAACCATTGCACAAAAAGGTTATCGCCTAATTTACGTACTACTGATTTCTTGATTCCTGTAACTGCACTTGCCGGTTGGTCAGCATAGTACATCTCTTCCTGATTAGCGAGTTCTAAAATCATTTGCATGGTCAGCAAATACAACTCGTAAATTTTATTTGTCCCTCTTAAAAGCTCCTGCTCTGTTTGCAACATGTCCTTGTTGTCGGATTGATAATACGCATACAAGGCTTGCATCACGCGAATTCTTAGGTGTCTTCTGCTCAACATAATTTTTAACTCAACAAGTATTAAAGAACTTTTATTTTATGAAAATTTCCACGGCTTCGATTTGATTTCTCCCTCGAAACACGTGGAAATTTAGTGGACACTCTTATTTGTTATAAATGCGTTTCTCAGCAATCTGCATAGCTGCTAATTGCGTGTGGATGTCTTCAGCTTGCGCCTTCTTCAAGATATCCATTGTTGCATTGTAAATATGCTCTGTTTGCGCTAATGCTTTACTACGATCGTATCCGTTTAATTCTGAATACACGTTAATCAAACCACCAGCATTGATTAAAAAGTCTGGAGCATAAACAATTCCTTTCTGAACTAACATAGGTCCATGAACTGTTTCATCTGCTAATTGATTGTTGGCAGCACCTGCAACGATTGAACATTTCAAACGGCCAATATTCTCTGTATTTAATGTTGCACCTAATGCACAAGGAGCATAAATATCAATATCTAAATCGTAAAGTCCTTCGTTAGGAACAACAGTAGCACCATGCTCTGCAGCAACTTTATTCAATTGCTCTTCGTTGATATCAGCGATATAAACAACAGCACCTTCTTTTGTTAAGTGAGCAACTAAGTTTCTTCCTACGTTACCAATTCCCTGCACTAAAACTTTCTTGCCTGATAAATCATCACTTCCCCAAGCGAATTTTGCTGATGCTTTCATACCCATGTAAACACCATAAGCAGTTACAGGACTAGGATCACCGCTTCCACCCATCGCTTCAGGTAAACCTGTTACCGACTTGGTTTCCATAGCAACATATTCCATGTCTTTCGTTGATGTACCAACATCTTCAGCAGTGATATACTGTCCGTTTAAGTTGTTGATGAATCTTCCGAAACGACGGAACAAAGCTTCTGATTTATCTTTCTTGCTGTCGCCGATAATAACCGCCTTACCACCGCCTAAGTTCAATCCAGAGATCGCAGCCTTGTAAGTCATACCGCGAGATAAACGCAATACGTCGTTCAATGCTTCCGCTTCTGTTTTGTACATCCACATACGCGTACCCCCAAGAGCAGGTCCTAAGTTAGTATTATGAATAGCGATAATTGCTTTTAGTCCGGTTTCAGGGTCGTTGCAAAAAACGATTTGTTCGTGTTTGCTTCCTGCAACGTGGTCGAAAATATTGCAGGCCAATGGGGCAACTGCTGAACTGATTTCTTTAACTTCAATCATGATTGTTTAGGTCTTATTCAATTGAGCCGCAAAGGTAGTTTTTTTATTCACTTGTGAGCAAGGAAAAATACTAGATTGTTGAAATATAATTGTGGCCGAAGTTTATACCTTTACCGAGGTGATTAATTCCTCGAAAGTTTAAAATAAAAACTGATTTTCAGTAAGTTGTATTGTGAAAGATTTAAAATCGATAAATAAATACTTTGTCAAATATAAGTGGCGACTCCTGATGGGGGTTGTTTTTGTGACTGTTTCCAACCTTTTTGGTATCCTGCCCGCTCAAATTACGCGAAATGCGCTGGATGTGGTGGTCGGGAATATCGATGCCGTAAAGCTCTTTGAAGGGACCGGCATCCGAAGTATGTTATTAAAGAATTTAAGTTTTACCATTTTTCTCTTCGGATGTATCCTGATTTTGATGGCCATCTTGAAAGGGGTATTTATGTTCTTGATGCGTCAGACAATTATTGTTATGTCGCGACTCGTAGAATATGATCAGAAAAATGAAATTTATCATCAGTATCAGTCGTTGGGATTTGAATTTTACAGCAAGGAGAATACAGGTGATTTAATGAATCGTATCAGCGAGGATGTGGGACGTGTACGTATGTATGTAGGACCTGCAGTGATGTACACGATTAACCTTGTTGTAATGTTTACGTTGATTATCTGGTCGATGGTAAATGTAAATGCCCGACTGGCGCTTTGGGTTTTATTACCCATTCCAATTATCACCTTCATCGTTTATAAGGTACAGGACCATATCTCGAAGCGAAGTGAATTAGTGCAGGAAAAACTTTCTGAAATTTCAGTATTTATTCAGGAGGTTTTCTCCGGAATCAGAGTGGTAAAATCATTTTCGCGCGAGTCGTATTTTCAGTCGGATTATGACAAACGCAGCGAAGAATACAAAGATGTTTCGATGCATCTCGTGAAGGTTAATGCGTTGTTTATGCCGAGTATGTTATTACTCGTCGGATTAAGTACGATTATCACCATTTACGCTGGAAGTATTGAGGTGTTAAACGGACGCTTGACCATTGGGAATATCGCAGAGTTTGTGATTTATGTGAATATGCTTACCTGGCCTGTGGCCTCGATGGGATGGGTGATTTCTATTGTTCAAAGGGCCTCTGCATCGCAACGCAGAATCGATGAGTTTTTAGATAAAAAGCCGAATGTGAAATCAGGACAAGCATCTGTGAATAAAGATGAGATTTCGGTGCGCTTTAATCATGTTTCGGTCACTTATCCAAACTCTAATATTAAAGCATTACAAGATGTTTCCTTCGAGGTAAAAGCAGGACAATCGATAGGTGTCATTGGTAAAACCGGCGCAGGAAAGTCGACATTAGTGCAATTGTTATTGCGATTTATTGATCCGGATACAGGAACATTGAGCATTAACAATACAGATTTACGGGACTTGAATTTGCGCGAATACAGAGAGCAGATTGGAAGCGTTCCGCAGGATGTATTTTTATTTTCAGATTCCATTGCGAACAATATTTCCTTCGGATTGAAAACAGATTTTACGAAGGAAGATGTCCGTTGGGCTGCGCAGCAAGCGGTGATTGATGAAAACATTCAACAGTTTCCCGAAGGCTATGAAACCATAGTAGGGGAGCGTGGTATTACCTTGAGTGGTGGACAAAAACAACGAGTGTCCATTGCCAGAGCAATTATTAAGCGACCAGCTATGCTGATATTCGATGATTGTTTGTCGGCTGTGGATACCGTTACAGAAGAGCGAATTTTGAACAATTTGCGTACACTGATGCAAGGAAAAACGACTTTTTTAATTAGTCATCGCATATCAACCGTAAAAAGTGCGAGTCATATTATTGTGCTTGAAAAAGGTCGAATTTCAGAGGAGGGAACGCATGAATCCTTAATTCAGAAAAAAGGGATTTATTACGAAATGTATCAAAGTCAAAACCCCGATGCCGATAACGGTTAATTGTTAATTTTTTGTCGGAATTGCTTTCTAATTTATTTTATTTTTTATTATACTTGCCTAACCAAAACAATTAATATGAGCGATTTCGATCAACAACAACCAAGAGAAGAGTATTTTTCAAAAAGAGTTAGAGCAGGTAAGCGTACTTATTATTTCGATGTGAAAGCAACAAGAAGTAATGATTATTATGTGACGATTACTGAGAGCAAGCGTTTACCAGGAGAGAGTGAAGATCGTCCTGTTTATGAGAAGCATAAAATTTTCCTTTACAAAGAAGATTTTGAAAAGTTCAGTGATGGTTTAATGGAGGCATTAGGTTATATCCGCGAACATCAGCCGGGAACTGTATCAAGAGAACAAAATCCTGGTAACAACGACCAAAGTTCAGGTTCAGGATTTACAAATATTGAATTTGACGATTTGTCGAAATAATAAAATGAAAGGCGAACTTAACGGTTCGCCTTTTTTTTGCAAGTTGGTTTCAGGTTTTAATTTATAAACTTAGTAAAGTTCCCGAAAAGGGAACTTTTTTTGTATATTTGCGTTGTGAGAGTTATTGCAAAAAGCACATTGCGTATTTTTTGGACAAAGCATAAAGACTGCGAACAACAGTTAAAAGCGTGGTATAAAGAAGCTGAATAATCACATTGGAAAGGTCCAAACGACATAAAACGTGAGTATCCTTCCGCGAGTTTTTTGCAAGATAATCGTGTAGTATTTAATATTAAAGGGAATAATTATCGACTTGTAGTGAGGGTGAATTACGATTATGGATTAGTGTGGATAAGGTTTATAGGTACTCATGGCCAGTATGATAAAATTAACCCATCAAAAATTTAACAATTATGACAATTAAAGTAATAAAAACAGAAAGGGATTATCAAAAGGCATTAAAGCGTTTAGAGTTAATTTTTGATGCTAAAAAAGGCTCAAAGGAAGGTGATGAATTAGAATTACTTTCTTTACTCATTGATAATTATGAGAAGATGCGATATATGATTGATTTACCTGACCCAATTGAAGCCATTAAATTTAGAATGGAGCAACTTGGTTATAAACAAAAAGATCTTGCTGAAGCAATCGGGCTGAAAAGTCGTGTGAGTGAAATTTTAAATCGCAAAAGAAAATTAACACTCGATATGATTCGCAAGCTTCATGATGTACTCGGTATACCTACCGAAGTGTTAGTGAAGGAGTATTAATTGAATTAACTTTTTCCAATTATCGACTACAATTTTTTTTGTGCATTTTATGTTTATTATGTAACTGCACCATGGAAAATAGTCTTAAGGATTTACAAATTGCTTTTTTGTATTATGAATGGATGAACGTTTTTTATCCAAATAAAATGATTTTTAATCCTACGATTATTGAGATTACCGATACGTATGTTGTTTTTGGAATGGCTAAGCATTTTGCTACAATTAGAGCGAGCATTGAAATAATCGAATTGCAATTAAAGGATCACCTCGAAAAAAGAGAATTAGTTCCTTTTTTATAGAATTGAGAAAAAACAAAATTGTTTATTTTCGTACAGCTTAAATCCTATAGCAAATTAAATCATCTATGGAAAACATGTCGGAACAGGAACAGAAAATTGTTGATCAGGTTTATAATCGTGCTGCTCAATTAATGATTCATCAGAAAAAAGATATGTTTGAAGTGAAGCGTATTTTAGTAGATGATGGACTGGATGAAGCGAGTGCATTGGCAGTAGTTACCAATCTCGACAATCAAATTACAAAAGCCAAGAAAGAAAGAGCGAATAAGGATATGTTGTATGGTGCTCTTTGGTGTGTTGGAGGAACAATCGTTACATTTGTTAGTTATTCATCTGCATCTGGTGGTGGTTCATACGTTATAACTTGGGGTGCAATTCTTTTTGGAGGAATTCAGTTTTTTAGAGGATTGGTGAATTCAGCTGATGGAGATTGATTTATTGTGATCAATAAAGTTCATTAACTGTTGAGTGACGCCTTTGTTTTATCACTTTATCTATGAGGATCTTACTTTTTTCTTGTCTTTTATCAAATTTTTAAATAGTAAATTAGATCACTTCGTGAACACTTGACAATTTTATCATTAATTCAGATAGCTATCGAGACAAATTTCAAATTTTCAAATTGTCAAATTTTCAAATTGTTTAATTTTTAAATCATCCCATCCAATGTCTCGTGGATCAGTAGCATATTTTCTTCTAATAATTCATGAATTTCATTCATGCGTGAAGCATATGAAGCAGTATTCATCTCGTTTCTTGCATCGTCAGATAATTCTTCTAAAAGCTGAACTAGTTTAGTATTACCAAAAAGTTTTAAAGGAGATTTAACTTTATGCGCTGCTTGGAAAACCTGTTGCCAGTTGGCTGCAGCTATACCCGTATGCATTTCTTTTTGTAGCTCCGGAATCTGAAAGCTCAGCATCATTAAAAAGTGTCTTACATCATCTGCATTGTGATTAAAGATATTATAAAGCTGATCTAATTCAGGCTTAACGGCACATATATTTTCAATTGGTTTCTCCTCGATTAATGCAGACTGTTCGTTTTGAAAGTGTTTCTTCAAAACGTTTAATAAATCCTCCGGACTATATGGCTTGGTGATAAAAACATTGATACCACTTTCAATGGCTTTCGATTTATCTTCATCAGAAGCATTACCAGTAAGTGCTACGATTAATAATTGTTGTGAAGGATCTTGTTGTTGTACTCTTACCGCTTGGCTTAACTCATATCCATTCATGCCTGGCATTTCAATATCGGTCAGTAATACATCGTATTTTACCTCTGAAATTTTAGTTAACGCATCCGTTCCGTTGCTGCACAAATCAACGTTTTCAATACCGATATTTTTTAGTAATCGTTTTCCTAAAAACTGATTTACGCGATTATCATCAACTAATAAAATCCGAATATGTGGATTTTCAAATACCTCTTCTTTCACAGTAATCTTATCGTATCAGTGTTATAGTTCCAAGAATTTTCTTTTTGATTTTTGACCCTTCCGCATCAAAGGCTAAATAGTTCAAACGATAAACGTAAACGCCTATTGGTGCATCAACACCATTAAACTTTCCGTCCCATCCTTTTGAAGCATCTTCCGAGTAAAAAACTGTCTGCCCTCTACGATTTTGAATTCTGAAATTGAAATTCTCTACGTTATTGATATTCGGTAAAAAGATGTCGTTGATTCCATCTTCATCAGGAGTAAATGCCGATGGAATAAAAATATTCGGTTCACATATTTCTTTAACACTAATGAGCGCTGTGGCTTTACATCCGTTCGTCTTTGTTGCAGTGAGCGTATAAATAGCAGGCGCAATAACAGTGATATTTTGACTAGTTTCTCCAGTAGGCTGCCATAAATAACTATCAGCTGCAGGACCATTTAAATACAAGGTATCACCATTAAAAAAACAATAGGTTGAGTCAGTTCCTAAATCAAATAAATCATTCTCGAGATAATCAGAAACAACAACTGTATCACTTGTAGAACAGCCAGTGTTATAAACATCAACATAATAAACTCCTGTATCTTTTACCTGAATAAAAGAAGTAGTATCTCCTGTATTCCAACTATAAAAAACGGCATCTGAAGCAAAGCCATCTAATTTTATAGAATCGTTTAAGCATAGTAACGTATCAGGACCGAGATTAATAAC
>JBDKGQ010000005.1:0-12925 GCA_039798145.1 Bacteroidota bacterium | reverse complement strand
ACAGGTGGAGGAAACAATTCAATTTCTGCCAATAATCAAGGCGTTTGTCTTGGCGGAACTCCAACAAGTTTATCAGTTTCAGCTGTAGGGTCTAATTTATCTTATCAGTGGTATTCAAATTCAACAGCTAGTAATACTGGCGGAACATTAATTGGCTCTGCTACCAACAATACGTATTCACCTTCTACTGCAGCTTTAGGCACAACCTATTACTATGTAGTAGTTTCTCCTGCAGGTGGTTGCCCAGGTGCAACTTCTACAGTATCTGGGGCTGTTTCAGTAGTGAACCCTCCAGTTATTACTGTGCAACCTTCTACAGCAGCACAATCAATTTGTGGAGTAGGGGCTAGTGCTTCATTGAGCGTAACAGCTACAGGTTCTAATTTAACATATCAGTGGTATAGAAATACGACTGCAACAACAACAGGCGGCACATTGATTAATGGTGCTACTAGTAGTACTTACTTGCCTTCTTCTCCAGTAAACGGGATATTTTATTACTATGTAGTGATATCAAGTGGTACAGGATGTTTTATAACAAGCAATGTGTCAGGTGCCATTACCAATTCTATTTTATTAAATAAACTTGATTTACAAATACCAAGTGCCGTTTCATATTCTTTACGTTTATTGAGTACTTGTTATAATGGGTATGCTGTTCAAGTTCGTCGCGGCAGTGATGATGCTTTACAGGATATTGGTTTTGACGCAAATGGAAATTTAGATGTTGCCTCACTTAGAACGTTTGTAGGTAACGGTAATGGTTTTGTAACAATATGGTATGATCAGAGTGGTAATGGAAGAAATTTAATCCAAACTACCTTATCTAGACAGCCCACTATTGTGAATGGCGGGGTGGTTTATTTAAAAAATGATAAACCTACCATATATGTCGACAATACAGACGATGGAATGAATTTTCCAGGTACGTCATATCTTACTTCTATGCCTTTTTCGGTAAATGCAGTTGCAGGAAGTAATTCAAGTAACGGAGGTGCACGAAGAGCATTAGATGCCCGCGAAAACAACTGGTTACTTGGGCCATATGATAATCAACATGGATGGTATTCGAATGGTTGGAATAATTATGGAACCTATCCAGCATGGTCTACTACTTCGGTAGAAGTATTTACTGTAATCCAGCCGTCATCAAACGCAAACACTTCTTGGCGTAATGGTGTTTCTTTAAACACTGGCAATAGCAAAACAACGCCTGGTGTCATCAATATTGCAACAGGTGGAAACCATGGACAAATTTTTGATGGATATTTAAGTGAAATCACAGCATATAGTACAGATCTTACATTAGCTGACCTTGCAAAATTGGAAAAATCGCAAGGTGATTATTATGGAATCTCTGTGAGAGGATCTACTGCAATTAGTTTGCATCCATCTTCAGTTGACAAAGATGTTTGTCAGGGTAGTATAACAGATACTCTTTTTGCTAAAGGAGAAGGAACTAGTATCAGATATCAATGGTATTCCAATACTACTTCAAGTAATACTGGTGGAACGCTCATTACAGGAGCAACAGCTCGTTATCTTGTTATTCCTTCAGCAACACTTGGAACAAGTTATTATTATGCGGTAGTGACAGGTGCTTTAGGTACTCCAATTACAAGTAATGTTTCTGGTGCGATTACTGTTAATGCTCAGTCAATAGTGGTTTCATCTCAGTTTTCTAATGCTGCTCAATCACCAGCTGCTTGTGTTCAACCTAATGCTTTAACAATTGAAGCAACTGGAACTAATTTAACATATCAATGGTATAGTAATACAGCCAATTCTAATAATGGTGGAGTTGTTATAAACGGAGCTACTACCAATACTTTTATACCATCCAAAGCAGGTGCATCTTATTATTATGTTGTTTTATCAAGTCTTGGATGTAAAGTTAAGAGTTCAACTAGTGGACTTATAACACTCACCAAAAATGCACTGAATAATGCAGGTCTTACAAGTAGTACACCTGCTATCGTTGCATATTCATTAAGACAATTGAGTAGTTGTTATTTTGGTAAAGCAATTCAAGTTCGAAGAAGCAGCGACTTTGCATTGCAGGATATTGGCTTTACTTCTACAGGTGAACTCGATACCGCTGCCCTTAAAACATTTATTGGAGTAAATAGTGGTTTTGTTAAAATCTGGTATGATCAAAGTGGAAATGAAATTAATGCAGTACAAATTAAAGAACAGTTTCAGCCGCGCATTGTAAATGCTGGAGTTGTGGATCGTGAAAACGGAAAGCCGGCAGCAATATATGATGGATCAAATGATGTTTTGGAAATTGCCAATTGGGCACCTTTAACAAGTGCTACTGGTTCGGTGGTATTTAAACCATCAATTTCACCTAGTAGTGGTTCTGCAGAAAAAGTGGGTCTTTGGGAATTTGGTACACTAGGTGATGCTGCTTATTGGGCTTATGCAGGTAACAATATTTATGACGGATTTGGAACCAATAGTAGACGTAATGCTATTACAGATCTAGATTTAGATCAACAAATTAATCAATCTTCTATCGTTTTAAAAACGGATAGCTCGGCATATTGGATAAATGGATCGCCATTTTTGAATCAAGCACAAAGTACGATTGCTTGGTCTACTAGTCCTAAAATAGGTGGTATTAGTTATGCCTCTATAAGATGGGGTGGAACCATTCCGGAAATTATTATTTTCCCTACTGCCATTAGTCATACGCAAAGAAAAACATTAGAAGTTAATCAGGGAACTTATTATGGCATCACCATGTCTGATGGTACTGTTGTTATCAATACCCAGCCTTCTGCATCTGCACAAACAGTTTGTGTAGGAACTCCATTATCTCCTCTAACAGTTACCACAACAGGTACAATAGTAACCTATCAGTGGTTTAGTAATACCACAAATAGTAATATTGGTGGAACTTTAATTAGCGGTGCAACGAATAGTAGTTACACACCTTCTTCATTAGTAGCAGGTGCAAAATATTATTACGTAGAAGTGTCGAGTGCTATTGGTTCAACTGTTAAAAGTGCTGTATCAGGCCTAATTACATCTACTACTAATACAATTGTTATTACTACACAGCCGTCTACTGCTAACCAAGTGGTACAGGCTTGTGCGCAAGCTGCATCTATTAATGTAGCAGCTGGTGGATCTACAATAACGTATCAATGGTATAGCAATGAAAATAAAATAAATTCAGAAGGTATTTCTATTGCAGGTGCTACTAGCGCCAGTTATACACCTGCCAAGTCAGGAGATAATTATTACTATGTAGTGATTTCAAGTGGTGTATGTACGACTGCATCTAATCCTTCAGGTTTAGTATCTATTGTTGCTAATCCATTAGACAAAATCGGTGTTTCAAGCGGTGGTATGGTCGCTTATTCTTTGAGAGCACTGAGTAGTTGTTATCAAGGAAGTGCAATCAATGTTCGTAGAAGCAGTGATAATGCAACCTTAGACATTGGATTTACCGCTCAGGGTCATTTAGATACAACGGCTTTAAAAACTTTTGCAGGTTCAGGAAATGCATATATCACCATTTGGTACGATCAAAGTTCGAACAATAGAAATATGGTTCAAACGAATACAGGGTATCAGCCACAAATCATATTTAATGGCGAATTTAAATATATTGGAACTAGACCAGCAGTTGATTTTTATAACAATAAAGTGCTTGTTTTAACAGGTGAATCATATAGTGTATCTAGTGTCGCTTCGGTGATTCGTTCTGAGTATACTTATTGGCCTAGCTATCATGCTATTTTAGATGCAAGTCAAAGAATAGGTGGATTGTTAGAAGCTGGAAATTCAAATTTCCATAGCAATAAGTATCCGCTTGAGTTATGGAAAAATGGGGTATTGACTCCTCCATCAACTTCATTGTCGCCTACTAATTCAGGCATGCTATTGACTTTTAATACGCATTCTTTTCAAGTGCCTGGTTTGGGTATTGGTAATTATGATTTAGGCGGTGGCGGCGGATCAATATTGGAAAATGAAGTGATTGGTTTTTCTTCTAAGATTACCAATAATGACCGTGAGCTCATTAATTATAACCAAGGAAATTATTATGGCATATCGGTAAGTACTACGCCAACAGTAATATCTTCACAACCTTTAGCTACGGCTCAAGCTGTATGTATCGGTGGAAGTGTGACTCCACTAAAAGTGACTGCTACTGGTGTTTCAGTAACTTATCAGTGGTATAAAAATTCGGTAAATAGTAATAGTAACGGCATATTAATTGCAGGAGAAACAAATAGTGAATTTTTACCTCCCGTTACAACTGCTGGTACAACTTATTATTATGTAGTCGCAACAGGTTTAGGCGGATCTTCTATTGTAACGAGTAATGTATCCGGAAGTATAACTGTATCTGCATTGAATGCGCCAGTTATAACTAAGCAGCCTTCTTCTTATGGGCAAATTGTGTGCGAAGGAAACGTAGCAACTTCTCTAAGTTTGTTAGCAAATGGATCAGGGTTAACCTATCAATGGTATAGTAATTCTGTTGCAGTTAATTATGGAGGCAATGCCATTACGGGAGCAACCAATATTAATTATACGCCAAGTTTAGGTGGATCTAATTACTATTATGCGGTGGTAACAAATGCCCTTGGATGTTCAGTAAATACTGCTGTATCAGGAGTTGTAACCTTAAATGGAGTTTCTAGCGCACCTGCTTTTGGCAATGCTTTATATTTTGATGGCAGTAATGATTTTGTAAATATTGCCCAAACTAATGCTGTAAGAAATTTAGGTGTAGCACCATTTACCATGGAGGCCATGATTTATCTTTCAAATACATCGGGCGTTAATTCTATTATTCGTAAATCAGGCGATTACAATTTATATATCAATTCAAATAGACTCGCTGCTGAAGTATGGCCTGCGGGAGAAGGTGTTTCTAATTCATTTAAAGAGGCTACCGGAAGTACAATAAATATTCAAACAAATAAGTGGACGCATGTTGCTGCTGTTTGGAGTGGATCTTCATTTAGTCTTTATGTAGATGGTGTTTTAGACCCATCTACAACCAATGATAGATCGGCAGGAGGAGTTGATAATTTAACGATTGGTAAGTCTATTACTTACGATCAGCCGTTCAATGGAAAAATTGATGAAGTTCGAATTTGGAAAGTAGCTCGTCAGCAATCAGATATACTTTCTTCACTTAGAAAAGAGTTAACTGGTTCTGAAGGCAGCCTTGTTAGCTATTATAATTTCAACCAAGGAATTGCAGAAGGGGATAATACATTGGTAACAACCCTGACTGATAAATCTGGTAATTCTAATGTTGGAACCTTAAATAATTTTACCCTTACTGGTGCTACGTCAAATTGGGTAGCCAATAGTAATAATTTGAACGAAGGAATAACGCTAGATAGAGCTGGAATTACAGCTGGAAGTGCAATGGCATATTCTTTAAGAAAATTGAGTTCTTGTTATGCAGGAAATGCGATACAAGTTCGTCGATCTTCAGATAATGCAACCAGAGATATTGGATTTACCTTTGAAGGAGATCTCGATTCTGTTGCGCTAAAATCATTTGTAGGTTCAGGTGATGGTTTTATTACAATATGGTATGATCAAAGTGCTAATAATAGAAACATGGTACCATTGGCTTCAAACTATGAGCCACAAATTATCTTCAATGGTGTTTTAAAATATATTGGTACAAGACCAACAATTGATTTTAATTCAAATAAGGGACTTACTACTTCTTTTTCAGGTTCGCCAATTATATTGAAAAAGGTTGCAGGTGTAATTAGATCAGAATATACCAACTTCCCGCATCACCATGCTATTTTGGACGCAAACCAAAGAATAGGCGGTTTACTTGAATATCAAAATGTTGTTTTTCACGGCAATAAATATCCAACAGAATTATGGAGAAATGGATCGTCATTAGCTATTAACGGATCGCTTGCGCCCGTTAATAAACCATTGGTAGTAACCTATGGTACCCATAACGACTATATAACTTGTTTGGGAATTGGTAATTATGATTGCGGCGGCGGTGGCGGATCTATGTTAGAATCTGAAGTGATTGGATTTAGCACATCATTAACCACCAATAACCAAGAAGCTTTAAATTCAAATCAAGGAGGATATTATAGTGCAAAAATCACAACCGCAAATACAGCTATTGGTGTTCAGCCTTCAAGTGAATTGCAATCAGTGTGCGCTGGCGGATCTGTAAAACCGTTACAAGTAGTTGCATCTGGCTCTAATATTTCATACCAATGGTATTCAAATACTGTGAGTAGCAATACAGGAGGAACTTTAATAGTAGGAGCAAACAGTGACGTTTATACGCCATCGATTGCTGTAAACGGTACTTTATATTATTATGTTGTGGTTTCTGGACCTTCAGGTACTGTAACAAGTGCTTTATCTGGAGCAATTATTGTTAGTTCGGCTACATCTCCAGTTATTACAACTCAACCTTCAACAGTAGCTCAATCATTATTGAATTGTCTAGGAGGTACACCTTTAACGGTGGCAGCTTCTGGAACTGGAATTACCTATCAGTGGTACAAGTCAAATAGTAACATAAATAGGGGAGGAAATGCTATTAATGGAGGATCAGGTAGTACACTTACGTTATCTGGATCAGCTAAAGGAACATCATATTATTATGCTACTGCAACAAGTACTGATGGATGTGTTACCAATAGTGCACCTTCGGGACCTATAACAACTATCATTGCGCTTGATAAAGTGGGTGTTGCAAATAATATTTCTGCAGCAGCGGCTTATTCACTTCGATTGTTAAGTAGTTGTTACAATGGGAAAGCCATTCGCGTAAGAAGAAGTACTGACAATGCGACCATGGATATTGGCTTCACAGCTCAAGGTGACTTAGATACAACTTCACTTAAATCATTTATTGGTGCTAATAGTGGTTATGTTAATGTTTGGTATGACCAAAGTGGAAATGCTAAAAATGCCACTCAAACTAGTGAACAAAATCAACCAAGAATTATCAACAATGGGGTATTAGATTTATATGGTGAAAGGCCATCCATTACAGCACTTGGAAACAATTATTTTAATTTGCCAAATGGGACAGTGCCTGTAGGTAATAGTAATTATACCATCAATTTTCCAATGAGGGTAACGGGTGATCCAGGAGGTTTTGGAATTATTGGATCCGGTGACTATGGTGGTGGTAACAGGGTGAATGCAATTAGGACAGATGGAAATGGACAAATGATGAATTATTGGTGGGGAAATGATTTTTATTCACCAGTATTGCCTCTCAAAAATTCCAACCGAATTATGACCTATCAATTTGATAATACATCGGGTAGGAAATTCTATGATGCGGGTTCATTGATTAATGAGAATTCAAATACTAGTATTGACAATACAGCAAATAACAATACTATTTTTAAATCAAGTGGAGGTGAATTCTTTGTTGGAAATATTCCAGAATTAATTATTTATTCTTCTTCACTTTCAACAATTAATAGAGAAAATCTTGAAAGTAGTCAAGGTGCGTATTATGCAGTGTCCGTTTCAACAACTGGAACTAGACTTGCGTTACAGCCAAGCACACAAGATCAAACTGCTTGTTTAGGTGGTAGCCCTAGTGGTTTATATGTTGTTGCTAATGGTGTTAATCTTCGCTACCAGTGGTACAAAAACACAAGTCCAACAACTGTTGGTGCAACTTTAATACCAGGTGCTACTAATGATAATTTTAGTCCAGTAGAAACAGTTGCGGGAGATTATTATTATTATGTTATTGTAACTGGATCAGACGCAACGCTTACAAGTGGGTTGTCTGGTAAAATTTCGATAAGCAACACACAGGCTGCTGTTATCACAACGCAACCAAGTACGGCTAATCAAATTATTTGTACGGGTGCATCTTCAACGCCATTAGAAGTTGTAGCCACAGGAACAGGCTTAACATATCAGTGGTATAAATCTTTAGTAGCACGAAATTTTTACGGTGAGGCAATTAGTGGAGCTACAACTTCAACCTATACTCCGCCTACAAATGTTATTGGTGCTAGCTATTATTATGTTGTTGTTACAAATGCAGGAGGATGTACTATTAACAGCAATGTTTCTGGCAATATTGCTGTAGGAACACTATTAGATAAGACTGGTGCAACGATCAACGCAGACTTTGCCTATTCACTTAGACAATTAAGTTCTTGTTATACAGGAAGTGCTATTCGTGTAAGAAGAAATTCGGATAACCAAGAAATCAATATTGGATTTGATGCAAATGGTAATTTAGATACCATTGCCTTAAAAATATTTGTAAATGCAGCTGGAATTGGTTCTGCAAACACAAGAGTAGGCGTAAACAAATTTGCTGCAGAAATTACTACCTCTAGTGATCTAGTAAATATTTACGGTAAATTAGGAAATGGAGAAGGTGTTACTAAATATGGTGAAGCCTTTACAGTAACACCACCACTTGTTCCAGAAAATGCTTTTATTACTACTTGGTTTGATCAGTCAGGCAATGGTAGAGATTTAACGCAACAACAAACGTATTGGCAGCCTCAAATCACTTTTGATGGCAACATGAAATATATTGGGGCGCGTCCAACCCTTGACTTTAATAATAGTAAAGGTGTTTTCTTCAATAATTCTACACAAGTTCAGTTAAGTAGTGTTCTTGCTGTTTTAAAGTCAGAATATGATTATTTTACTAACTATCACGCCATTCTTGATGGAACCAATAGTAGACTAGGAGGTTTATTAGAAGGATGGAATACTTTATTCCATGGTAATAGATATCCTTTTATGCTTTGGAGAAACGGAGCTAGTATTTCAAATAATAGCAGTTTGAGACCAGTTAACGACCCACTATTGATTGGGTATAATACCTATTCCGATTTTGTTAATGGTCTTTGTATTGGTAATGTAGATGGTGGCGGTGGCGGCGGTGCGGTTTTAGAAGCAGAAGCGATAGGCTTCTCTACTCAACTATCCGCAAAATATAGAACTGCTATTGAAGCCAATATGGGTGTTTATTATGGCTTTACAACTAGTATTGTTTCACATCCTGATACTGCCGTGCAAGTTAATTGTGTAGCAAGTACGCCAACTGCATTAACAGTTGCTGCAAAAGGATCACAATTGCGCTATCAGTGGTATAGTAATACCATTAATTCTAATGTTGGTGGTACTGCAATTGTTGGTGAAAATTCGCCATCATATGTACCATCTTCTGCTACGCCTGGTATCAAATATTATTATGCAGTAGTGAGTGGATCTGCTGGCCCAGATGTTGCTAGTAATGTGTCTGGTGCTATTTATACCAATGCGCTTGCAATTAATATTACATCGCAGCCTTCAACTGCTGTTCAATCGGTTTCTCAATGTACCGATGCAAGTGCATTAACGGTTATCGCAACAGGATCAGATATTAAGTATAAGTGGTATTACACAACCACCAATGGTAATACAGATGGAAAAGTTATTGATGGCGCTACTACAAATTCTTATATCCCTAATGTAGCTGGTGATTATTATTATTATAGTGTATTATCTAGCTTAGGATGTAGTTTAGCTACTGATGCTTCTGGATTTACAACTATTTTACCAAATCCTTTAGATATTGCAGGTGTGCCAAATGCTGTACCATCTGTACTTGCTTATTCTGTAAGAAAATTAAGTTCTTGCTATAATGGAAAAGCAATTAAAGTGAGACGTAGTTCTGATGATACTCTTTTAGATATCGGTTTCTTACCAAGTGGAGCGCTTGATACCACGGCATTATTAAATTTTGCTGGTTCAGGAAATGCATTTGTTTATAAATGGTATGATCAATCTGGTAGAAGAAACGACATGCTTCAAGACTTAAATAATTACCAACCTCAAATCGTATTTGATGGACGTGTAAAACATATTGGGTCTAAAGTAGCGGTTGATTTTGCTGGAAATAAAGGACTCATTTTTAGAACTACTCAAATTCGAATCAATCAAGTTATAACGGCTATTGAATCTGAAAATGATGTATATACAGGTTATCATGCTATGTTAGATGGCACCAACTCTAGACTTGGTGGTATGTTAGAAGGATGGAATACTACATTCCATGGTAACAGGTACCCAACAGCTCTTTGGAGAAATGGCGTAAGCATAGCTAATAATTCATCACTTTCTCCTGTAAAAAATACTATTATTTGCTCATATACAACATACACAGACCAAGTAAATGGTTTATGCATAGGTAACCATGATGGTAATAACAGCAACGGTGGTGGAGCTATGCAATCAGAAATAATTGCATTTCCTACAGTATTATCTGACGATGATAGAATAGCTGCAGAAAATAATATGGGTGTTTATTTTGGTCTTGCAACAAGAGTTGTAACGCAACCTGATACAACAACTCAAGCTCGTTGTCAAAATATTCCAGCACAAGCAATTAGTGTTGTTGCGAATGGTATGAATCCAACATACCAGTGGTATTCAAATACAATCAAAGCAAATACGGGTGGAACGCTTATTGCAGGAGCAATCACAAACACGTATACTCCAGCAACTACAGCAGGTGGTACGCTTTATTATTATGTTGTTGTAACTGGAAGTATTGGATCAGCAACTAGTGATGTGTCTGGTGCTGTAATTGTAACGGTTCCTACAACTGTAATTACTGCTCAGCCAAGTACTGCTGGTGAAACCGTAACGGTGTGTGGATCTGTTAACGTAGCAGATTTAACATTCACTGCTATAGGCCCTGCTTCTACTTATCAATGGTACAGCAATACCTCTAATAGTAACGCTGGAGGTACACTTTTAAATGGTGCCACCAACACAACTTTTACACCAAATGTAGAAGGGCCTAATTATTATTATGCTGTTATTACTTCAGGAGTATGTGTACTTCCTACCAATCCTTCGGGACTCGTAACAATTACATTTTCTCCTTTAGATAAATTAGGTGTTAACACGCAGTCTCCTGCTGCTGCATTTGGTATGAGATTATTAACCACATGCTACCAAGGCAAAGCAATAAAAGTGAGACGTAGTTCTGATGATGCAATGTTAGATATTGGATTTAAAGTAAATGGTGATTTAGATGATGCTGCTCTTACAACCTTTATTGGAAGTAGTGATGGATTTATCGTTAAGTGGTATGATCAAAGTGGGACAGGACTTGATGCGTCACAATCTGATCTAACAAAACAACCTAAAATAGCAACTGCTGGTGTTATCTATAGAGAAAATGGTAAGCCAACTATTTTATACGATGGCACAGATGATCATCTCAAATTAACTTCTTGGAATAGTAGAGGAGCAGATGCAACAGGGTTTATTGTATTTAAACCAACAGCTTCTGAAACTAATACCGTTGCTTTATGGGAATTTGGTACCAATACGGATGCATCATATTGGGCTGCAAATGGTAATACTATACATGATGGTTTTGGAACAAATAATAGACGTTCTGTAGCATCTCCAATAGATTTAGACCAACAAACAAATGTTGCAACCGTACAAATCTATAACTACGAATCTGAGTATTGGTTAAATGGTCATCCTTTAATGAGTCCTGAAAATATCTCTGTAGACTGGTCAACCACGCCAACAATAGGAGGTACTAGTAATGGAAATCGTTGGGCAGGATCAATAAGCGAACTAATTGTTTACAATAAAGCGATAAGTGTTATTGATAGACAAAATATCGAAGGCAGTGAAGGAGACTATTACGGTGTTAATGGTACTACTGGTATTATAACGCAGCCAAGTGCCATCAATCAAATGTATTGTGTTGGTAATACAACCGCTGAAATTTCAGTATTAGCTAAGGGAATTCATTTATCATTCCAGTGGTATCGAAATACATCTAGCTCAAATACAGGTGGAACTCTTATTGCTGGTGCTACAAAAAGTAGCATTAATCCATCAACTGCAACAGTAGGATCTGCCTATTATTATGTTACTGTTACAGGGTCTGACGGTTTAACTGTTGTAAGTGATCCTTCTGGTATGATTACGATTAATCCGCAACCATCAACTGGAGGTTGTAAAGATGGATTAACAGCAGCTACAGCAGGTGAGTCTGGTATGCAGCTAAGAACAGATTATCCTTCATATCAATCTGGTTGGTATTGGATTAAATCTTCTAAAATGCCAAACGCCTTGGAGATGTATGTTGATATGGTTGAAGACGGCGGAGGTTATGATTTCTATATCATTACTGCAGGCCCTTCTGTTTCAACAGTAACAGAAGTTAACGGTGGAACTCCATTAGGCCTAGACCTTATTATGCCTAGAAGTAAAGAGCATTGGAAAGCCATGTCAAACACTGTCTTGCAAGCAATTACTGAAAACAAAGCTGGCGGTGGTAGTTATGAAAGCTTTTTCCAAACAGCATATGGTGTTTACAGATCAAACGGTGCTCGAAATGGAGGTGGTTATTACAATGATAAAATCATGAGAAGTAAATTTTATGGTGGTACCAATAATGCCTCAGATTGGAGAGTGAAAGACGGAGGAAGATGGTGGTTACGAGATGAGACTTATGGCGAACCCAATGGTGATTATGGACCAAATGGATTACTTGGAGGCGGTGGTTTACCAAACCCATATAATTTAACTAATATAAATTTCAACGATTTGTCAAATAATTATTCAACAGGATCTTTCTATTTAGTGTCTACGAATGCTAAAAAATAGAAATAATATTTTTCAATTTTTTTAACTATCCCCCCCAGAACATTAACGGGATGACCGGCATATTGCTGGTCATCCCAATTTACAGATTACAAATGATTGAGAACCATACGATCTATTCATTTTTTTATTTTGCATCTTTTTTACTGTCATGCATCGTTTTTGTTGATGTTTTTATTCAAATCAAAAGGCCATTAATTCTAAAGTCCTACTTTTTGATTTTAGTTTTTTGTGTAGGAGCCTTTAGTTTTTTATTTTGGATAAGTTATGTTAATATATATAT
>JBDKGQ010000004.1:0-13492 GCA_039798145.1 Bacteroidota bacterium | reverse complement strand
CCTATTTTACGAATGGTTTCCGACTCATAAAATGGCTGGAAGTAGGATAAAATAGCTTTTGCCTGATCCATACTTGCAGGAATAGGAACATACCAACCTTCGTGTTCTTTTATCGAAAAAGATAGTCCTACTAATTCAACTTGATTAGCATCAATACCTGTTGTTTCCGTATCAAAACTTACCTCTTCGGCACCCATTAAAGTTTGTGCTAACGACTGGTATCCTTCAACAGTATCTACAATTTTATAATCGTGAGGAGTGTTTTTAATCGTATTATACGTAACCGATTCCGAAGGCTCTTCATCAGCTATAACGGTAGGCGTAGCCGAACTAGCAGGAGCAAACAAATCTTGTTGTCCATTTTTAATTTCAACAGGTGCTTCAATTACTTCTCCTAAAATAATTTGAGCGAGTCGACGGAATTCTAATTCATTAAACAAATTACGAATACCATCTTTGTTTATCTCTCGAATAGCCAATTCTTCTTCGTTAAAAGCCAAAGGCACATCGCAGTGAATGGTAGCTAATTGTCGCGACATAAATGCTAATTCTTTATTCGCTTCCACCTTTTCTTTTAGCTTACCTTTTAATTCAGGAGTATGGTTATACAGATTTTCAATTGTACCATATTGTTGAATTAATGTAGTTGCCGTTTTCTCTCCAACTCCTGGAATGCCTGGAATATTATCTACAGAATCACCCATCAAACCAAGAATATCAATTACCTGATTTGGTCTTTCAATACCAAACCGAGCACAGACTTCTTTAACTCCTAAAATCTCAGCTCCTGCACCACTACGCGCTGGCTTATAAATAAAAACCTTGTCTGTCACCATCTGCCCATAATCTTTGTCAGGCGTCATCATGTAGGTAACAAAACCTGCTTGCTCAGCTTTGATGGAAAATGTTCCAATGATATCATCAGCCTCGTATCCATCTAATTCAATTACCGGTATATTAAAGCATCGGATAATTTCTTTGATGTACGGAATAGACTTTCTTAAATCTTCTGGCATCTCTTCACGATGAGCTTTGTACTGTTCAAAGGCGTCATGTCGGTGTGTAGGTGCCGATGTATCAAATACAACTGCAATATGAGTAGGCTTTTCTTTTTTCAATACATCTAGTAAAGTATTAGTAAAGCCAAACATGGCGGAAGTATTTAAACCTTTTGAATTTACTCGATGGTTTGTGCTGAAAGCGAAATATGCTCTGTAAACCAATGCAAAGGCATCGAGCAAAAAGAGTTTTTTAGGATGATCTTGTGTCATTATTAATATTTGAAGGCCTAAAGTTAAATGCAAAAAGGCTTCGTACCTTTGCTAATAAATTATTTTAAATGAATATTGAAGAATTAAGACTGTATTGCATTAGTAAAAAGGCCGTTACTGAATCGTTTCCTTTTGATGAAGACACCTTGGTTTTTAAAGTAATGGGAAAAATGTTTGCATTGATAAGCATTTCCGAGCCCGATAGTGTTAATTTAAAATGTGACCCCGAATATGCGATTGAACTGAGAGAGAAATATACAAGTATTCGTTCAGGATATCACATGAATAATAAGCATTGGAATACGGTCTTATTGAACGACGATGCGCCAGACCAATTAATAATTCAATTGATTGATCATAGTTACGAAGCAGTGATAAAAGGATTTACCAAAAAACTAAAATCAGAATACGATCAACTTCCGAATAATTAATATACTTTTTTAGTTGTAGCAACCTTCATTTTATTGTCCGCATCTGCGAAGAAAAAATAAAAATAATCAGGACCATAAGTAATCTTTGTTTTCTTTTCAATTTCCGATTGTGTCATACGAAAATTCCGAATTTTTATTACCCCTTTTTTGTTTTCAATTCCTGTAAATTCCCTCGATGAAAAATCGTCCACACGAATTATCTCAAAACAGTTTCCGAAGAAGTCAGATATCAGATTATTACTGGTGTATAAATGCGTATTGTTGCTGATTTTGTTAAGATTAAACCTATGGGCAACCGACTTAAATCCGCCTGCCTTATTCAACGATGAAAATGGGTCATATATATAATTTAGTCCATCTGAAATAACTACTGAATTTTCTTCTTCTTCCTCCATCAAATATTCAAATGATTGCGTTTTTTCATTGGTAAGATTCACGCAATTAATTGTTGTAGCTCCATCAAATCGGAAATCAATATCGAATAATAATTCCTTGCATTCATCCTCAACACTAACCACATAAACTCTTTTTACGCAAATCAATTCTTTCAAAGCTGCTTTAATGTCTAACATTGGAGCGAGCTTAATAAGCATTCGAATGTTAAATTGCTTGAAATAGTCAATGATAATTGACAAATCAGGCTGCATGTCTTTCAATAAAAAAACCCTGTTTTTATTTTCATTTCTTCGAGATGGATCGATGTAAACATAATCTAATGCTGAAAGTCCTTGGTACTCCAGAAACTTTTCCGCCGTTGCATTAAAAAATGAAACATTGTTAGCTCCTAAAGCATTGAAATTATGTTTGGCAATTTCATATCGGTGGGCGTCAGGCTCCACGTAAAATAATCTATCCGCTTCGCGACTAATAAAATAACTATCAATGCCTAAACCGCCTGTTAAATCGGCTACATGCATTCCCTTGAAAAGTTGACTTTTAAACATAGCTGTTAACTCCGATGAGCATTGTTCCATAGCTGTTTTATCAGGGTAAACAAGCTCATTACATTTGGACCAGGAAGGTATTTTGCGCTTGGCTATTTGCATCCCTTGAATCTGGTTTAGGACAAAAGGGATAAAAAAATCTTTTTTATTCGCCCATTTCAGTGCTAAAGAAGCCACATTTTGTTCCTTATTTTCTTCAATTATTCGAAGGATATCCGGGTTTTTAATCAGTTCCTGCCAGTTCACAGCCCAAAGATGCAAAATTGTCCTCCATAAGAGTGATATATTTTCAATATTTTATGGCTTGCCCACTACAATTTCAGATATTTGTGGCGCTAAATAAACGACATGAAAAAACTGATAAATTACTTTTTACAAGGGCTCTTATTTGTAGTGCCTGTCGCCGTTACAGTTTATGTGGTTATTAAAGCGGTAGTATGGCTTGATAATTTACTTCCGGTTAAGGTGCCAATCCCGGTTCCAGGGGCAGAAAGTTTCGATTTACCAGGGTTAGGAATTTTATTGATTGCAAGTATTATCACTGTTGCTGGATATATCGGAACGCGCTTCGTTAGAAATCCCGTGTTTGCCATTTTTGAAGGGTTGATAGAAAGAACACCCCTTTTAAAATTAATTTACTCTTCTGTGAAAGATTTGATCGAAGCTTTCGTTGGAGAGAAAAAGCGTTTCACCCAACCTGTTTTGGTTACGATGAATAATAACCCACCAATTCAGCGAATCGGATTTGTTACTGAAAACGATTTAACGGAATTAGGTCTTGGGAAAAGTAAAATGGCCGTGTATTTACCATTTTCTTATGGTTTCAACGGACAATTAGTGATTGTAGAATCAGACAATGTTCAGAAGCTCGATGCTTCAGGGACGGAGATGATGAAATTTGTAATATCAGGTGGAGTAACAGATATCTAACATGAAAAAACTAATCGCTTTATTTTTATTTGTTTTTATTTCTTCTTTCGGATTTTCACAAGCTGTTATTGTGGATGAAGGATTGGAAAAATTAGGAGGTGCATATAATACTGCCATCCGTGTTTATCTTCCTTATGTTAATGATGATTTGTTGGCCGATGCCTGGGTAGATTTTTTAAAAGAGAACAAAGCGAAAATTAAAAAGTCGAAGGAAGAAATTAACGCGAAGAATGTAGTAATAAACGGACTTGGCGCTGATACCCTTGTAGTATATTCTACCATTGTGCCTGTTGATTCAGGTTTGCAATTAGCAGCAGTATTTATGCGCGACAATATTGCCATTTCTACTAAAAGTCATCCGAAAGAAGCATCCTGGCTAATAAAGTTTTTGAAAGACTGGGGAACAAAAATTTCTAATCAAGCATTAGAAAATAAAATAAAAGATCAAGAAAACGTTATCAAAGATAAAAGCAAAGACAAGAAAAATCTTGAAAACAATACGTCTTACTTAGAGCAGAGTAATGTTAGCATGAAAAAGCAAATCAGTGATAACGAAAAAAGAATTGACGACAATAAAATCAAAATAAAAACAACTATCGCAGAAATGGATAGTGTTAATTTATTAATTCAGCAAATTAAATTTCAACAGCAAAATTTAAAATGAGTAGCGCAGATAATATTTTAATATTAGGATCCGGAGGACAAATCGGAACTGATTTAGTCCATACGCTGAGAACAGAATTAGGTGGTGATCGCGTAATCGCAGCAGATGTAAAAGATCAAGAAGGATATCTTAAAGAAAGTGGTCCGTTCTTTAAATTGGATGTGATGGACGGACAAGCCATCGCTGATGTAATTAAAGCGAATAAAGTAAAGCATGTTTACTTACTTGCAGCATTACTAAGTGCAACAGCAGAACAAAAAATGAAAATGGCCTGGAAGTTAAATATGGAAGGCCTTTTCAACGTACTTGATATAGCAAAAGAATTAGGTGGTATGCGTATTTTTTGGCCAAGTAGTATTGCTGTTTTTGGTCCGACTACACCACGCGTAAATACTCCTCAGTTTACAACCATGGAGCCAACAACGGTGTATGGAATTAGTAAGCAAGCCGGTGAACGTTGGTGCGAATATTACTTCAATAAATTTGGAGTAGATGTGCGTAGTATTCGTTATCCAGGTTTAATCAGTTATAAAGCACAACCCGGTGGTGGAACTACAGATTACGCAGTAGATATTTATCATCAGGCTTTGGATAAAGGTTCTTACAATTGCTTTTTGAAAGAAGACACTGCTTTGCCAATGATGTATATGCCTGATGCAATTCGTGCAACGTTAGAGTTGATGAATGCTGATGCAGACAAAATAAAAATTCGAAGCAGTTATAACTTAGCTGGTATCAGTTTCACTCCTCGTGAAATTGCCAACGAAATCAAAAAACATATTCCTGAATTTCAAATTTCTTACGAGCCCGATTTTCGTCAGGCAATAGCCGACTCTTGGCCAATGTCGATTGATGATACTCGCGCACAAGATGATTGGGGATGGGTTCCGTATTATGATATGGCATCTATGACAAAGGATATGTTATTACACTTGAAAGAAGCACGCATGAGTGCTGAACATTAACAGAAGAAAGATTACATGCAACACCCGCTTTATATTACCAATTCGTTAACGCGACAAAAAGAAAATTTTATTCCGATTAATGCACCTTTTGTTGGTTTGTATGTTTGCGGACCAACAGTTTATGGCGAGGCGCATTTAGGACATGCTCGTCCGTATATTACGTTTGATGTATTATACCGTTATTTATCACACCTCGGATATAAAGTACGTTATGTAAGAAATATTACCGACGTAGGTCACTTAGAAAATGATGCTGACGAAGGAGAAGATAAAATTGCAAAGAAGGCTCGATTAGAACAGTTAGAGCCGATGGAAGTCGTAGAACTTTATACGGGAAGTTTTCATGAATCAATGCGTGAGTTAAATAATAACGCACCAAGTATTGAACCTCGTGCATCAGGACATATTATCGAACAAATAGAAATGATAAAAAAAATCATTGCTAACGGATATGCCTATGAGTCGAATGGTTCTGTTTACTTTGATGTGATTAATTACAGCGCTTCCAACGATTATGGAAAATTATCTGGTCGTGTGATTGAAGAATTAATTGCAGGCGCAGGTAATGAACGTAGAGAATTAGAAGGACAATCAGAAAAAAGAAATCCTGCTGACTTCGCCCTTTGGAAAAAAGCAAGTCCTGAACATATCATGCGTTGGCCTTCGCCGTGGAGTGATGGTTTCCCTGGATGGCATATTGAATGTTCAGCAATGAGCAGTAAATATTTAGGAGAGACTTTCGATATTCATGGTGGTGGAATGGATTTGTTATTCCCTCATCACGAGAGTGAAATTGCTCAATCAAAAGGTTCGTGTGGAAAAGCTCCTGTGAAATATTGGATGCATAATAACATGATTACCATCAATGGTCAAAAGATGGGAAAGAGCTTAGGTAATTTCATTACGCTTAAACAATTTTTTACTGGAGATCATAAGTTGTTGGAAAAAGCCTACACGCCAATGGCTATTCGTTTTTTCATCCTACAAGCGCATTATAGAAGTACACTTGATTTTTCTAATGAAGGGTTGATTGCAGCTGAGAAAGCTTTCCAGCGAATTATTAATGCAATTGATACGTTAGAAAAATTAAATCCTTCAGATAGTTCAACAGTTTTAGTTGCTGAATTAGAACAGAAATGTTTTGATGCGATGAACGACGATTTAAATACAGCTATTGTTTTATCTCATTTGTTTGAAGCTGTACGAATCATTAACTCTGCTAATGCAGGAACTGAATCGCTAACTGTTGCGGATATAGACAAATTAAAATCATTAATGAACCTTTTTGTTTTTGACATCTTAGGATTGAAACGAGAAGAAAAACAATCAGATGATGATATGGATGGGTTAATGAATCTTTTGTTATCCATACGCACACAAGCAAAAGCAAATAAAGATTTTGCTACATCAGATAAAATTCGTGATGAGCTGATCAAATTAAATTTCACAATCAAAGATGGTAAAGATGGCTCAACGTGGAGCAAGAATTAATCTCCTAATACTCTTTGCATGCATCCTCGCAATGGTTGCATGTAACACTGGTAACAATACCGAAACAACGAAAGTTGAAACTAAGAAAAATTCTAAGCCTGCTCCTTCTTTTGATGCAGACTCTGCATTTACTTATGTAAAAGCACAAACTGATTTCGGCCCTCGAATTCCTAATTCTACTTCTCAGGCTAAATGTGCAGAGTGGTTAAGCAATACCATGAAGCAATTTGCAGATACGGTAATCGTTCAAAGTTTTCAGTCACGAGGATTTGATGGTAAAACACTGAATGGGAAAAATATCATTAGTTCCTTTAATCCTACCAAAGGAAATCGTATCATGCTTTGTGCTCATTGGGATTCTCGTCCTTTTGCCGACCAAGATTCAGTAAGAAAGAACGAACCAATTGATGGTGCTAATGATGGCGCAAGTGGCGTTGGAATTTTAATTGAAGTGGCACGTCAATTATCTATAGCAAAACCAGATTTAGGCGTTGATATTATTTTCTTTGATATTGAAGATTACGGACAACCAGAGAATAGTGGTTTCCCAGATCAAGATGATACCTATTGTTTAGGTTCGCAGTATTGGTCGCAGCATTTACATACACCAAATTATTTTGCTCGCTACGGAATTCTATTAGACATGGTTGGTGCAGCTAATGCTACGTATACGCAAGAGGGAACATCAATACGTTATGCACAAGATGTTACAGGCATGGTTTGGAAAACTGCAGGTGATTTAGGATATGGAAGTTACTTTCTGTTAGAACAAACGAATCCAATTGTGGATGATCATTATTACATTAATCAAATAGCACAAATTAAATGTACTGATATCATTCACTACGATCAAAATACGCCATCACATTTCTGGAAGCACTGGCATACACACGGTGATACAATTGATAAGATTGATAAGAATTCATTAAAGGCTGTAGGACAAACATTATTACAAGTATTATTTAACGAGCTATCGTATTAAGCAATGAGCATAGTCAAAAAATTAAGTTTAATAACTTTAAATATTTTCCTGTTTGCCTTAGCGGGATTTTCGCAACAATATAATTATCCAGGTATGCGCGACTCTTCTATGCGTGGAGGAATGAATCGTGATTCTGCTTTGAGAAATATGCCAGCTATCTGTAAAGTGATTGGAACTTTACAAGACTCACTAACAAAATCAGGACTTGAATTTACTTCAGTTGCTGTTTTAAAAGTGCGTGATTCATCTATTGTTGGTGGTACACTAACAAATGGGAAAGGACAATTTAGTATTGAAGCTTTACAACCAGGCAGATATTTTTTACGCATCAGCGCGATTGGTTATCGTAAAATGGATTCAAAACCATTTATGTTAAATCCAATGGATCCAACTAAAGATTTCGGTATTGTTTACGTTGCCTCTTCTCAAAAGAATTTAAAGGAAGTAGAAGTGCAAGGAGAAAGAGCAGATTATGTAAATTCTCTAGATAAAAAAATCTATAATGTAGAAAAAGATTTAGTAAGTACTGGTGGAACAGCCTCTGATGTGCTACGTAATGTACCATCTGTTAATGTTGATATTGATGGTAAAATTAGTTTAAGAGGAAGTGAAAATCTTACAATTTTGATTGACGGTAAGCCATCAAGTTTAGGTGGTGGTGATAAAGCATCACTATTACAACAGTTACCTGCCGGTTCAATTGATCAGATCGAAATTATTACTAATCCTAGTGCACGTTATGATGCAGAAGGAATGGCTGGAATCATCAATATCAAAACAAAGAAAGATAAACGCAGCGGGATAAACGGATCGGTTACATTAGGTGCGGGTACCCGCGATAAGTATAATGGTGGTGTATCATTTAACAACCGAACAAAAAAAACAAATTTGAATTTGAGTTATAATTTCCGTGAGGAGACAAGACGTTCATCAGGATTTTCTACTCGACAAAATGAACTTGCTTTGCTGTTTCCATATGAAGATGCACAATCTGAAGGAAGAAATCAAAACCATAATAATTCAATACGTTCATCATTGGATATTAATTTAAGTAATAATACTACGTTAAGTTTATCGGGAGGTTATAGTGAAAGAAATGAAGATAAGTATGAACTAAATAGTACCGTTTATGAAGATTCCATCAGAAGTGAGTTAGGCGGATTTTATAGAACTACTAACTCAGATAACTCTAATATAAATGTAGAGGGTGGGTTAGATATTCGTCATGTAATTCCTGGAACAAAAAGAGAATGGTCTGGTTCAGCTAATTATTCAGCGAGTGATAATAGCGATAATGATTATTACTTAACAGTAGATAGTTCATTCGGATATTCTACATTGAAAAGAAAAGGAAGCCTATCAACAATAGTGGCGCAAACTGACTATACACATCCTATTAATCAGAACGCAAAATTTGAAACAGGATTAAAAGGAACATTCAGAACAAGTGATAATGATCAGGTGGGTTTGAACCGAAATGGTTTTGATGTAGCAAACACCGATCATTTTATTTATTCTGATGAAATCACTGCAGCTTATTTACAATTTGCAGGCAAGGCACCAGCACTTTTCAAGAAAGATAAATTTGTGGAATTACAAGGTGGAGTCAGAGTGGAAAACACGAAGATTATCGGAGATGCAGTGGTTGATTCCGATGATTTTGAATATAACTATACCAATTTGTTTCCGAGTGCTGCAATAAAATATACGGTAAAAGAAAAGAACGATTTCCAATTGGTTTATAGCAAACGTGTAAATCGTCCTAATGCACAAAACTTAAATCCTTTTACAGATATTTCGGATGTGCGTAACGTTAGAACAGGTAATCCACGCTTGCAACCAGAGTATATCGATAGTTACGAATTCAATTACTTCCGAAAAATTAAAGAGCATTCTGTTTCTGCTACTCTTTATTACCGATATACAAAAAACTTGATTAGTCGTTTTAGATCGATTGATTCACTAACTGGCGTTTCTACTATGACGTTTATTAATTACAGCTCATCGGCAAATACAGGATTAGAAATTGTAGTTAAGAATCAATTCGGGAAGGCGGTTAGTTCTACTACAACGTTTAATTATTTTAATAATAAAATCAACGGTGAAAATATTGATGCGGCTTTACAAAGTACAAGTAATAACTGGACATTAAGAGGAAATATAAATATCAAAGCATCAAAAACGACGAGTTTACAAATCACAGGTATGTATATGTCGGCTATCAGAAATCCACAGGGAACCTTTAGAGGTATGAGTGGAATTGATATTGGAGCACGCAGAGATTTTATGAAAGGCAAGTTGAATTTATCGGTTAATATCACCGATATATTTGATACACGTAAAATGGTTATCCATAACGTAGGAGAAGGATTCGTGTATGATGCAGAACGTAAACGAGAGTCGCAAGTAGCAAACTTTACACTTGTATATCGATTTGGATCTACAGATGCAAACTTATTTCAACGTAAAAAATCAGGTCGACAAATGGATATGCCAATGGACATTAATCCTGATTTTTAATTAATATTTAAATTTGAAAAGCAATAAATAAAGCATGAAATCATCTTCAAAGGTTAGACGAATAATATTTTTTATTTGGCTGATTGTCTTTGCTCCGTTTTTATTCTTAGTTGGATTTATTTCATTAGTTGCAATGGGCTCTATGGGGGAGTTGCCAACTTTCGAAGAATTAGAAAATCCCAACTCAATGTTAGCGAGCGAGATTTATTCTTCGGACATGCAATCGCTCGGAAAATATTTCAAAGAGAATCGTGTTAATGTTCATTACAGGGAATTGTCGCCTTACTTGATTAATGCGTTGAAGGCAACTGAAGATGTCCGTTTTGATAAGCACTCTGGAGTTGATGTACGTGGATTATTTCGTGTTCTTGTAAAAACAATTTTCTTGCATCAGGATGCAGGTGGTGGTAGTACGCTTACGCAACAGCTTGCAAAAAACTTATTCCCTCGAGGAGAAAAATTAAGTAAGTCGCAACTTGTAATTCGAAAAATCAAAGAGTGGGTTATTGCTGTTAAGCTTGAAAAGAATTATACCAAAACTGAAATTCTTGCAATGTATCTTAATACAGTAGAGTTTGGAAACAATGCGTATGGTATTCGTTCGGCAAGCTCTACCTATTTTCAAAAAGATCCTAAAGATGTTTCAATGGAAGAAGCGGCATTGTTAATTGGAATGTTGCAGGCTCCTTCACGATATAATCCAGTGAGAAATCCAGATAATGCGATTAAACGTCGTAATACAGTTATAGGTCAGTTGGAGAAGTATAGTTATATATCTGAACAGGTTTCAGACTCTTTACAAAAAATTCCTTTGCGATTGCGATTCAGACCAGAAAGTCATACTTCTGGGATTGCTCAACATTTTCGTGAAGTATTGAAAAAAGATTTATTAAAGTGGTGTTCGGAACATTACAAGGCAGATGGCTCTCCATATAATTTGTATCGCGATGGATTAAAAATTTATACTACCATTGACACGCGAATGCAAAAATATGCAGAGGAGGCCGTGAAGCAGCATCTAACAAAATTGCAACAAACATTTTATGAGCATTGGAAAGATCGTTCTCCTTGGGAAGATTACCCTGAATTAATTACCCAGGGAATGAAGCGCTCTGAACGCTATAAGAATTTAAAAGAGCAAGGAATGTCGGATTCGCAAATTGAAATCAACTTCAATAAGAAAGTGAAGATGACAGTCTTTTCATGGAGAGGTGATGTAGATACTTTAATGTCTCCAATGGATTCAATACGTTATTACAAAATGTTTTTACGTACAGGATTTATGGCGCTTGAACCACAAACAGGACAAGTAAAGGCATGGGTTGGCGGATTAGATTTTCATTATTTTAAATATGATCAGGTGAAAGATGGAGCACGACAAGTTGGATCTACTTTCAAACCATTTGTATATACACTTGCAATGCAGGAAGGATACTCCCCTTGTTATCAAGTGCCAAATTCAAAAGTAACTATCAATGATAAATTCGGTGGATCATGGACTCCTTCAAATTCGGACGGGAAGTATGGTGGGATGTTATCATTGAAGCAAGCATTAGCTAACTCTGTAAACTGTGTCTCTGCATACCTCATGAAACAATTCGGTCCGGAGGCGGTTATTCAAGTCGCACATAAAATGGGTATTACTTCTCCTATTGAACCTTATGCTTCTATTGCATTAGGTACAGCTGATATTTCTGTATTTGAAATGGTAGGTGCTTATTCAACATTCGCGAATAAAGGTATCTGGACAGAGCCAATGTATATCACGCGTATTGAAGATAAAAACGGAATTGTTTTACAAGAGTTTGTTCCCCGAAAAATAGAAGCTATCA
Organism: Bacteroidota bacterium; assembly: GCA_039798145.1. Classification (GTDB taxonomy): domain Bacteria; phylum Bacteroidota; class Bacteroidia; order AKYH767-A; family OLB10; genus CAINEC01. The sequence goes on along the minus strand of JBDKGQ010000004.1, from coordinate 1,462 downwards.
ACGAAGAAACGGCTTATCTGATGCTTAATTTGATGGAAGGTGTAACAAAGTTTGGAACAGGTGAACGTTTGCGCGGTGGAGCTTATCATTTTACAAATCCGATTGCCGGTAAAACAGGCACCACACAAAATCAAAGTGATGGCTGGTTTATGGGTATTACTCCTGAACTTGTAGCGGGCTGTTGGGTGGGATGTGAGGATAGAAGTGTTCATTTCAGATCTACTTCACTCGGACAAGGAGCGAATACTGCATTGCCTATTTGGGGGTTGTTTATGCGAAAAGTATTTGATGATCCTAAGTTGAATTATTCGCAAGGAGAATTTACTAAACCATCAAAACCACTTAATGTAGAGTTAGATTGTTCGAAGTATAATATGCCTGTAGTGCCAGGCACCACAAATAATTTTGATATTAATTAATATGAATAAAGTAGTAAATGATGCAGAAGCGGCCATTCATGATATTCAGGATGGAGAAGTAATTATGTTGGGAGGTTTTGGCCTTTGTGGTATCCCAGAGAATTGTATCAACGCCCTCGTAAAAAAGGGAACAAAAGATCTTACATGTATTTCAAATAATGCAGGTGTGGATGATTTCGGAATTGGACTGATGCTTAAAACACGTCAGGTGAAAAAGATGATATCATCCTACGTTGGTGAGAATGCAGAATTCGAAAGACAATTATTAAGTGGCGAACTTGAAGTAGAATTAATTCCGCAAGGAACATTAGCAACAAGATGTATGGCTGCTGCTTATGGTATGCCTGCAGTATGGGTTCGTGCAGGAGTAGGAACAGAAGTCGCAATTGGAAAAGAAACACGCGTATTTGATGGAGTAGAATATTTATTGGAGATGGCTTTCAAAGCGAAGTTTGCGATTGTGAAAGCTTGGAAAGGTGATACGCACGGGAATTTAATTTTCCGTAAAACAACGCGTAACTTTAATATGCCAATGGCAATGGCCGGACAAATTACAATTGCAGAAGTAGAAGAGTTAGTACCTGCGGGAACGTTAGACCCTGATCATATTCATGTACCAGAAGAGTTAGTACCTGCGGGAACGTTAGACCCTGATCATATTCATGTACCCGGAATTTATGTTCATCGAATCTTTCAAGGAAATAACTACGAGAAACGAATTGAGCAACGAACAGTGAGGAAGTAATCAGTTAATTTGAAAATGTGCTAATGTGCTAATGTGCTAATGTGCTAAAGAAATACGTAACCATTTAAATATGTTTTTATGAAAAAAAAGAATCCTTTATTACAAAAATCATTTCAGTTTTCAATTCAAATAATTGAGTATACTGAAAAGTTAAATGAATTAAAAAAGTATAACATCGCTAAACAATTATTTAGAAGTGGGACATCAATTGGAGCAATGGTGCGGGAAGCACAAAGTCCGGAATCAATAAGCGATTTTATTCACAAATTAAAGATTGCCGCAAAAGAAGCAGAAGAAA
>JBDKGQ010000003.1:0-15127 GCA_039798145.1 Bacteroidota bacterium | reverse complement strand
ACCTGTGATATCCCATGAACATGTAGAAGTATTAAATGAAGCGGATTGATAACAAGTTAATGTTGGCATTGAAGGTTGATCTCCCTCAATTTCCCACTCGCAATCATCATTATCAAAAACTGCAGTTTCATAACATGCTAATCCAGTTGGAGCAGCGGGTTGAGTACCTGTAATATCATACTGGCAAGTAGTTCCATTCCAAGTTGCAGTTTCATAACATGCGATAGATGGTGCTGCAGGTTGTGATCCTGTTACAACCCACACACAAGTTGATGAATTAAAGTTTGCAGTTTGATAGCAAGCTAGTCCCGTTGGAATCGCAGGTTGAGTTCCTGTAACCTCCCACGAACAAGATGAAGTATTGAAGTTTGCAGTTTCATAACAAGCCAAACCTGTTGGAGCTGTAGGTTGAATTCCTGTAATATCCCATGAGCAAGTTAAATTATTAAATGTAGCGGATTCGTAACAAGCTAGCACAGGCTCTGAAGGGATAGGCGTAAACGTTAGGTTTAATGTTTCTGTATGACATCCTGTTATAACGCTATATGTACCAGAGGCTGTATAGGTCGTATTATTAACGGACCAAGTGTATGCCCCACAGGAGTTTATACTTGTTGTATTGGATGTTGAAGGAGTAATTGTTACATCATAATTCACAATCGAATCACAACCTTGATAATTTGTATAGGTATGTGAGTAAGTTCCTGTCGAAGTAACTGTTTGTCCCCAAGGCAATGTATACGAATCACAATTTGCAGCTGTTAAATTTGTTGGAGAAACGATAATAGTTCCAACATAATACTCTTCGGTAACCTGGCAGTTATTTGCATCCGTAATTAATGCATAGTAAGTTCCTGGTGCAAGGTTAGCAATCGCATTTACTCCAGAAGTCATAAATGTTGCATTTTCATCATACCATTCCACTACTTTGCTTCCTGTACCACCACTTACAGATAAAGAAATCGATCCGTTATTTGTATTTGTACAACTCGGACTCGTAATTCCATTTCCAGTAATAATTGTTGGAGTAGTAATGGTTACAGATCCTTCAGTAGAACATCCATAAGTATCAGTAACTGTTACTGTGTACGTACCTTCACTTAATCCGAAAATTGAATTTGTTGTTGAAGATGATCCTGCGTTCCATAGGTAAGTATAAGGACTTGATCCAGTTGCTGTAACTGATGCCGTTCCATCGTTTATTCCATTACAAGAAATGTTTGTTCCTGTAACATTTAAAGATGGAGCAGGAACTGTTCCAACAGTGTAATTAAATGTTGTGGATTGGCAGCTGATAGTTCCACCAAAATTATCAAAAACATCTAAGGTGTAATTTCCAGTCTAAGGTGTAATTTCCAGCTGCAATGTTATATACCGAATCTGATATGGAATTTCCATTAAAATCACGAATTATTGTTCCGGTGTTATCTTTCCAAATATATCGGTAAGGCGGACTTACAGGACTAACAGCGGTCACTTTAATTTTACCATTATTTCCATTACAAGAGGCTGGTGTTATGATTGGATTCATTGCAACACTACGAGTAATTACATTAATGGTGTTTGAATTAGCTACACATCCTAAACTTGGGATAGTGATTTGAGCCTGAAACGTAGTTCCAGAATTCGTAGATATCATTGTAGAGACTAATGGGCCCGTAATTCCATATCCTAACCATTCAACATTAGTACCTGTTGGATAGCCAGTTGAGAATAATAATGAATCAGAGACGTTAATCATGATTTCTGCTGGAGAGCATAAAATCGTATCTGAAATACTCAGTTTTGGGCCAATACTATAGTTTTTAATTGTTTTACTTGTACTCGACGTACATCCGTAACTGTTAGTCGCTTGAACAATGTATGTTTTTGTTGATGATTGACTAATATTAGTAGGATTAGCAATTGATGAAGTAAATCCCGTCGGACTTGATGTCCATGAATATGCGGGAGCAGGAGCGGATGTATACGTTCCAGTAATTTTTACATTATCCAATGCCCAATAATATCCATATACAGCATTGTAATTAAATCTAATTTTCACATTAGAATAACCTACGTAACTGTTTAAGGATACAACTTGATTTGCAAATGCTGTCGATGTTCCTACATCGGCTGTCGCTAAGTATATTCTTGTCCATGTTGTTCCTCCATTAGTAGAAATTAGAACTCGAATTGAATCCTTAGAATCGTAATCGTTGTAGTAATGATAGAAGGATAAAGACGCATTGCTTAATCCAACTGTACTAAATGAAGGTGATTCAAGAATTGTGTTTGTTATTCCTCCAGAACCTTGTGCATCACTGTTACTAAAGTAAAATTGAGATGCATCATTACTATTGAATGTAGTTAATGAATATAAATAATTATTGGGCCTCAATGTCCATGCAGCACCAGCTGGAGTGCCTGAAGTGCTATTATTAGTAGTTGTCCAGTTGTTGGTTGATCCATTAAAGTTTTCATTTAGAATAATTGCTGCCAAGTTCGAGTTTGAATTTGAACTTGCTGTTAAATTAAATCTTGAGTCAGATGAACAAACTGAATCTAATGTTGAAGTAATTGTTAGATTAGTTGGTACTGGACTAATTACTACTGCATATGTGTTTGTACTCGTACAGCCATTAGTGCTTGTTATTGTTAACGTATAATTTCCTGTAGATGAAAACGTGTTGCTAGCATTAGAACTTGAACTTCCTCCGCTCCATAAATAGCTATTTCCTCCACTAGCAGTAAGCGTGGTTGATCCACAACCATTTAAATTTCCGCTTGCATTGTTGATTGGAACTTGTAATATTACAATAGTTGTAGTTGTGCTAAACGCGCTACATCCATTTGCTGATGATATGCTGTATGTCACAGTATAATTACCTGGTGTACTAGTCGAAGCTGTTACAGCCCCTGTTGAACTATTAATAGTTAATCCGCTTGGTGAGGCAGAGAATGTACCTCCCGTTGTACCTGTTAACGTAACATTTTGAGCAGCAGAAACAGTCGAACAAATACTTGAATTTGTATAGCTGATTGTAGCCGATGAAGGCGCATTTACTGTTAATGTTTTTGATGCCGTTGAGGATCCGCAACTACTACTTGGTGCCGTTAGTGTTAATGTAACTGTTCCAGTGTAAGATGCGGGAGGAGTATAGGTCGCATTTAAAGTTGTGGCACTTGGCGAAAATGTTCCACCAACACCCCCATCACTCCATGTTCCTGTAGTTGCTGAACCACTCACAGATCCACCTAACGCAGCTGAAGTCCCTCCTTTGCAAATAGCAGCAAGTGCTGAACCTGCGTTAGCAACTGGTGCAGTGCAGCCTTTAATACTTACTCCAGTCTGTGATGGCCAACAATTACCGCTGAAGTTACTGGTGCTTGCATCTGTCGTATTGGTTGTTGGAATTGTTCGATAGGCAATTGCGTTATTTACTCCATCTGTTGTTGCCCATGTTTGATTATCGGCAAGCGTGTAATTCGTGGGAACAGTAATCGTTCTGGATGATGTGTTACCAGATCTGAATGAACTTATAACTAAAACAGCAAGGTCATTGCTGTTTACTGATAAACTTGTTCCAAATGTTAGTGTTTGAGTATTTGAACTATTGTTTGCATTTTTATTATCCGTTATTGGTGACGACTGATTAACGTAATCAAAAACAGCAGCCCAAACAGTAGTTACCCTTGTAGTTCCTCCGCTTACTGTATAAACTAAATTACTATTACTAGCCAAATCAATGTCCGATTCTTTTAAATAGTAAAACACAGTGTGCTGGTTGATGCCTGTAGAACTGAGATCACCTCCAACAGCAGTTAATGATCTACCACCATAACTGACAGTGGCGGACATTGATCCAGAGCTTGTTCTTGATGCTGCAATACCAACAACTAATAATCGGTTGCTGTTGGTACCAGTAGGCATCGTAAAACTGCTCGTTTGCTGCGAGCTGGATGAACCATGATAAACATTCGTCCAGTTAGTTAATGTTGCGACCTGTGCAACTGTTGGAAAATTGCAAATAGCAATTACAATCAGTGTCATTAGCCAACGTAGAAGCTTGTTCTGTTTGTTGGTTAATAAGTAACGTTTTTCCATAATATAACGGTTTAAAATTTTCAATTTCAAGATCCCTATTACGAGATATTTAGCTCTTCGTTTAAATTTTTGCACTATTTTTTTTAGGTGTTTACACTCAATTACACTTTCGCCAACCCAAAATTTCAAATCTTAAATTCCGATATAATTTAAACTTTCTTATATTATTTTGGGTGAACAATAAATTATTTCGGGTAAATGTCAACTTATAATAATCGGACATTTTTTATAATTAGTGTCAATTAAAAGCGATGGAGGATTTATTTTTGTTTTTATTTCGATTTTGAAAAATTATTTTTGATTAAATTGTTGATATAGAAACGTTTTATTAATCTATTAATAGCAATACAGCCAATCAATTTACTAGTTTGTGAACTAACATATCTTTTCAATATTTATTCAAATGAGTTTGTGCATGGATATGTTTTTTCTGACGATAATCATGTTGCAATTCCTTTTTCGGCAAAGTATCTTACGAAGCATGAATCACGACAAAGAATTACAATTGCGCCTTCATAGAGCGCTGGAATTAAATGCCCAAGGCCTTGACTCTAAACAGATTTACCATCAAATAAAAAATGAAATCCTGAATGAATCCTCAGGTATAGTGAATGAGGGCGTGCTTGCCGAAGCAATGGTAAAACTCAACCTTGAAATTTGTAAAAGGCGTAGAAGTAAAGGGATAATGCTTGTCGCTGTTGGGGTGATTTTGATTATCTCCGGATTTGTAATGTCCGTTATTCTTGTTCAGCAAGGTGGCTCTATCGATTTATTCATGTACGGATTTACCATCATCGGAATTTTATTCGTGGGTTGGGGTGGATACGAAGTCATTAATTAAATGACTTTATTATAATACGTATCTTTGGTCCATTAAAAATCCAAACTATGTATTCAGGTTATTTATACGAAAATCCAGTAATGCCAAAGCAAACTAAGGTGGTCTTTATTATTGAAGATGAACCTATGCAAGCTGAAATTTTAAAAGACCTGATTAACTCAAAGTTTAAACTAGAAGTACATTGTTTTGGTACTGGTGAAGAGGCGTTGAAAAACTGGCATTTAGATCCAACGGTGGTAGTGCTCGATCACGACTTAAATACAGTCGAGAAATCAGCCATGAATGGAGTAGAAGTACTCAAGAAAATAAAAGAAAACACACCACTCACTCAGGTAGTTATGCTTTCTGGTCAGCATAGTTTAGCTGTTGCTGCCAACTCCATTAAATATGGCGCATTCGATTATATCGTTAAAGGCGAAGGTGCCTTAGATCGCATCGGTAGCATTTTTCAAAACATTGATGATATGATGGATGCCATCTACTTCCGCGATTTTTATAAAAAGATGAATACGGTTTTATCCTTGGCTCTTATTGTAATTATCATTACCATCCTTACGCTATTTGCGAATGGTAATTTGGTACTGAGTTTTTAAACCTCTTTTATAAATAGGTGCGGGCATGTAGTTGAGCATTAAGACTACATGCCCGCACCTGAATGTAAATAAAATAGATGTTTACACCCAAAAGTAACAGCATCGTTTAATTCCTATTTTAAGAAATTATTAAAACATCATTTCAGAGTTAAATTTCAATAAATTTTTGTAGTATTTCGCTTCGAGATTTTGTTTCTTTGCACCTCGAAAAATTTTCAACCACTAATTTTAAAGAATGCGTTTTTACAAACGACTTTTATTTGTTGTTTTAGTATTATTATGTACAGTTGCAAATGCACAGGTATTAGATAATCTGTCGCCATCTGCAACAGCCTATTCGCTTCGTAATTTAAGATCTGCTTATTCTTTAACATCACCAGCATATCCTGCTTTTGTTAATTCCAGTTATGTTCCTTCAACAATAACCAACCCCTTAATTCGTATTCGTCGTTCTTCCGATGATGCATTACAGGATTTTACATATACGGTAAATGGTGATATCGATACCATCGCATTAAAGACTTTTATCGGTGGTCCCAATTTGTTTACTTACTCGGAGCAGTTTAATAATTCTGTTTGGGGTGGACTAGGAGGTTCTATTGCTACCAACACAATTGTAGCACCGAACGGCTCATTGACAGCCGAAGCATTCACAGAGACCGCCGGCAATAACGAGCACTTTATCGATTATAATTATACGACACCAACAGCTGCTTCGGCATATACCATGAGTATTTATGTGAAGCCAATTAACAACGCTAATCGTTATTTTATTTTGCGAGGCGTTTTTGCTGATGGTTCATCGAGTTCATATAGCACCTTCGATTTAAATGCAGGAACATTATTATCTACATCAGGTACTAATTGGACAAACGTTAGCATTACTCCTGCACCATTAGGTTGGTTTTTAATTAAAGGAACCTATACCACAGGAGCAACCGTTCCGCCTTCCATCGATTTGATTTTCCGTTTGCAATTTATGGAAGTTACTCCACTGGCAAATGTCTATAATGGAAATACTGCCATCTCAACTGCATTATGGGGAGCTCAATTACAAAAAGGGCAACAATACCCTGGTTATACACCAACACAAGCTAATCCTCAGTTGTTTGTTCCAAGTGGATTCGTCTATACTTGGTTTGATCAAAGTGGTAACAATAGACACATCACTCAAATCAATCAGGATAACCAACCAGTACTTGTCGACTCTGGAAGAATTATCCGCACAGCAACGTTAAGGCCTACTGTTAGATTTTATGGTGATGGCAATTATACTGGCTCATCATTCTTAACAAATGCAACGGCTTCTATATCCGCAGCCAACAGTACCATTAATATGGTTACGAAGTGGAATACGTACAATGGAACATTTAATAATGATATTCCTTTTGGTATTGGAACAACTAACGATACTCGTCGCGGTCGATTCTTTTTAAGAACACCAAGCAATTTTGTAGGTTACGGTACCTGGGCCAATGATGCTCCTAATACTAGTGTTTCAACGAGTGTCGGACTAACACATCAGATTTATTCAGCGATTCAAACTGGTGCGCAAGTATTGGTTGCTAAAAACGGAACTGAGAGTGCTGTCAATTTAGCACTCGCTCCATTAACTCCATCTACAGGAATTGGGATGGGACAATTGTATAACCCAGGTTTAGTCAATGATTATTTTTCGGATGTTGATATTGCAGAGGGAATTGTTTTTCCAGTGGCTTTAGTCCCTGCAGAAAAAAGATTACTGCATTGTGATCAGGGAAATTATTTCTCATTGCCTACTTCTATTTCAGGACTCGATTTTTATATCGCTGCCACCGTTGATTCTGCATCTTGTAAATTAGTTAGTGAGCAAGTAATATGGAATAGTGCTACTAAATTTAATATTCTTGAAACAGGAAATAATCTACAGAAATTAAATTCCTACGCATGGGATGGAGGAGCAGCATCATTAAATACTGTTGGTAATAATGGCTACTTCGAGTTTAAAGCAGTTGAAACAAATAAAGCACGTCATATTGGTTTAAGTAATTCTTTCACAGGACTCGCTTTCGCGAATGTTCAATTTGGAATTAATTTACAAAACAACGGAACAGTATCCATTTATGAATCCAATGTAAACAGAGGTTCTTTTGGTACTTACTATGCGAATGATGTTTTCCGAATTGCAATTGAGTCGGGTATAGTGAAGTATTACAAGAATGGTGTTCTGTTTTATACTAGTACTGTAACACCTGTACTTCCTTTAATTGTACATGTTACCATGTTCGATGTAGGTGCTACTATTATTAATCCAATTGTTTTTAATTTAACAAATGGAACCTATACGGCTTATGCTAATAACACAGGACCTAATCCTGTTTATCAATGGAAAGTAAATGGAGTTAATGTGGGGGCTAACAGTAACGTCTATACGAATTCAACACTGAATTTAAATGATGTTGTTACTTGTCAGTTATCACTTAATAATTGTGTAACGAATACAATTTTATCTAATGCTATTACTTCGTTAACAATTGCTCCAAGTCCTTCACTCGCATTTTATATTCGTCCCGCTATTGATACTGGTGCTTGTAAACTGGTTGCTGAAAATGTAGTATGGCGTTATACCACGTTGGATAATATGTCGAAGTTGCAGATTACTGGTAACTCATTGACAAAACTATTAACTAATGGATGGGACGCTGCAGGATTTTCTTATCAGTCGGTTGGAAATAATGGGGCTATGCAATTTATCGCAGCGCAAACAAACAAGCCGTTGATGTGCGGACTAAGTGCAAACTTTACTGGTAACTCTTATACGAATATTCAATATGCTATTTATCTTGCCGTAGGCGGATCATTGCAAGTATATGAATCAGGAGTAAACCGTGGTACATTCGGGAGCTATGCAATTAATGATACGCTTCGCATCGGAATTGAAAATAATCAGGTTTGTTATTATCGAAATAATATTTTGTTTTACACCAGCACGGTTGCACCTGTGTTACCATTATTTGTTAATGCAAGTATTTCTGATATTGGTGGGGTTGTTTCAAATGTGGTTGTCTTTAATAGAACATCATTGTCATTCACAGCGTTTACTTTGAATGCACCAGCTAATCCAATCTACAACTGGAAAGTAAACAATGTGGTTGTGCAAAGTGGAACATCGGCAACTTATTCGAATCCGGCATTAGCAATTAACGATGTTGTTACCTGTGCATTGCAGTTAACAGGATGTTATACTAATTCAATCAATTCAAATTCAGTGACGGTTAAAAGTATCATCCCTAATCCATCATTATCATTTTTTATCAAAGGAGTATATGATGTTAATGGTTGCAAGAAAGCTGGGGAGCAAGTTGTTTGGCGTTATGTGAATTTGTCCAACTACGATCGTTTAACAATAACTGGTAATACACTCACAAAGAAATTATCTGGTGGTTGGGATGCTGGCGCGATATCCAGCAATATCGTTTACAATAATGGTTACTTAGAATTCAAAGCGATTGAAGTAAATAAAAACAGAATGGCTGGATTGAGTAGTAATTACACAGGTCCTTCTTACGCCAACATCGATTACGCCATCTATCTTCAATCGAATGGAACGATTGGTATTTATGAGGTTGGTATTAACAGAGGTGTTTTTGGTACCTACGCTGCGAACGATATATTTCGTGTAGCCATCGATAACAATGTTGTTCGCTATTATAAAAACGGAACTATATTCTATACAAGTAATACCATCCCTCCAGGTCCGCTTTATGTAACAGCGTCTTTAATGGATATCGGTGCAACAGTAGCCGATGCTTACGTATGGAATTATAACAATGCATCATTTACAGCAGTTCTTTCTAGCGTATTTACACCTTATACATTAAACTGGAAAGTGAATGGAGTCTCAACTGGAGTAACATCTGTAGTCTATACTAATCCAGCATTAGTAAATAATGATGTAGTTACATGCGATTTGCAATTGAGCGGATGTTATAACTCTACTATTACATCCAACGCTGTTATTTATGCTAATCAAACGGCAAATCCTTCCGCTGTTGGATTTATCAAAGGAATAATTGATACTGCTGCTTGTAATTATGCTGGTGAACAAGTTGTGTGGGCCTATACAAACTTGTACGATAAACAAAAGTTGAGTTATAACGGTAACGGATTAACTAAACTCCTAACAACAGGATGGGATGCAGGTGCTCTATCTTTTAATACCGTTGGTCAAGAAGGATATTTAGAGTTTAGGGTAGCAGAGCTTAACAAAAGCAGAATGATAGGACTTTCGAGTAACTATGGAGGCTCATCGTATACAACTATTCAATATGCTATTTACTTGCAGAATAATGCAACGTTTCATGTGTATGAAAATGGTACAAATCGCGCTTCGTTTACTACCTACGCTGCTACCGATACATTCCGAATTGCTGTTGAAGGTATTCAAGTGAAGTATTACAAGAATAGAGTCCTTTTTTATACGAGTTTGATTCAGCCTAATCTGCCATTATATGTAAATGCATCATTGAATGATATTGGAGCAACAGTGTTAGACGCAACAGTGTGGAATTTAAATAGTGGTTCTTTCTCTGCGATATTCTATAATGGATCTCCTGTATTAGGTTATGATTGGAAAGTAAACGGTGTTTCTACTGGAGCAACGAATGCAGTTTATAATAATCCATCGCTTACAAATGCAGATGTTGTTTCTTGTGATATTAGTTATACAGGTTGTGTAAATACAATTTTTCCTTCTAACTTGATTTTACGTCGTCCGCTTGAACCTAATTCTAATCTCTCATTTTTCATTTATGGTGTTCCTGATCAAAGTTCTTGTCGTTTAGCAGGTGAAGAAGTCGTTTGGAAACGCTTTACTAACTTCAGTGACTTAACGCGAATTCAGAAGAATGGAAATAATCTAACGAAGCTTTTAACTACAGGATGGGATGGAGGTGCAATCTCCTTAAATAAGGTGAGTAATAATGGTTATTTAGAATTTACCGCATCTGAAACAAACAAGGCAAGAATGGTTGGACTAAGTGCTTCTTATGGAAGTTCATCTTATACCACTATTCAATATGCTGTTTATTTACAAAGTAACGCAGCGGTTGGAGTATACGAGTCGGGTACTAGTCGTGGAAATTTCGGAACATATGCATCAGGTGATGTTTTTAAAGTTGCAATAGAATCAGGAGTTGTAAAGTATTATAAAAACGGAACGCTATTTTATACAAGCTTAGTAACACCTTCGCTTCCTCAATATGCAAATGCATCATTGAATGATATTGGTGCAACTGTTACCAATGCAATGGTATATAATTACAACACTGGAAGCTTTATGGCTTCTGCATTTCAAGCAGGGAAAAATGTTACCTATACTTGGATGGTGAATGGTGTGGTTATGCAAAGTGGTGTTAATCCAGCTTACAATAATTCACTTTTAAATTTAAATGATATCATTACTTGCCGTTTGACATTAGGCGGATGTCTTTCAGCATATTCTTATTTATCGAATTATATTATTATCAAAGCCGCTCCACAACAAACAGCTGATTTCTTTATTGAAGGTTCTCCTGTTTTACCTGGATGTAAAATGGCCATCGAACAAGTTAAGTGGAAGCTTAGTGATTTGATAAGTAATTTAACAGTTGTTAGTACGAATAGTCTTATTCGTAATTCCGGTACTAGTGTATGGAATGGTGGTGCAGCTTCTTGGAATAGTGTAGCTAACTTCGGATATTTTGAATTTACTGCAACTGAAAACAATAAACTGCGATGCATTGGTTTAAGTAATGCTAATAATGCTTCTGATCATTTATCAATACAGTATGCTTTTTATTTACAGACAGATGGTAACTATCGTATTTATGAAAGCGGTGTCGATCGAGGTTTGATTGGTCCGTATCAACCAGGTGCATTGTTTAGAATTAAAGTGGAAGCAGGCGTTGTAAAATATTTCAAAGATGGAGTATTAGTATACTTAAGCGCAGTTGCTCCAAGTTTACCATTGATAGTTGATGTTTCAATTAATGAATTAGGTGGTACTGTTACAAATGCACGAGTTGCTAATTATAATAATGGCAGATTCTCATCAAACATTTTAAATGGTGGAACTTATAACTGGATGGTGAATGGAGTAGTGCAGCAGTCAGGACTTGCATCTGTTTACATCAACGCTAATTTATCAGATCATGATACAGTAGTTTGTCAGCTCATTAGTAATCTACCAGGTTGCGTTTCTCAAACATTAATGTCAAATTACATTGAAAATGTTTTTGTAGCGCCAGATAGTGTTGATGCTGTTTTAACTGCTAATTATTCTGTGAGCTCTTGTCTTTTTGCTGTTGAACAAGTGAAATGGAAATCGAGTGCATTCAATAAGTATAACACTGTTGCGAAAATTGATAATTCGTTAATTAAAATGCAAGGTGGCGGTTCCTGGAATGGAGGTGCTGCATCATGGAATACTGTTCAAAATAATGGTTACTTCGAGTTCAAAGCAATTGAAATAAATAAATGGAGAGCAGTTGGACTTTCAACAACCAACGTCAATAATGATTTTGCAACGATTCAATTTGCGATCGTGTTAAATAATGCTGGAGGTGTTTCTATTTACGAATCTAACAACAACAGAGGCGGATTTGGAAACTATGCAGCCAATGATGTATTCCGAATTGCAATTGAGAATAACGTAGTCAAATATTATCGAAATGGAACCTTATTATATATTTCGAATACAGTACCGGTTTTACCATTATTAGTTGATATTTCTTTATACGATTTAGGTGCTACTGTTGCAAATGCAGTTGTCGCGAATTATAATGCAGGTGTGTTTCAGGCCTCAGCAACTAATGCAGGTACAAATCCAAATTATCAATTCTTTGTAAATAGTGTTTCAGTGCAAAATGGTGCAGCATCAACTTATACAAATACAAGTTTAAATATTGGTGATACTGTTTCGTGTATAGTTACTTCTAATGTGAATGGATGCTTACCTTTTCCATATGCATCTAACTATATTGTAATTGGAAAAACAGCTCCAGCTAATTTAGATTTTGCTATTACTTCGAATCCATCTTTAGCAACTTGTGCCACTGTTACCGAACCTGTGAAATGGAAATTGTCCGACCTTTCTAAGGATGCACAAATTGTGAATGGAAACGGATTAATCAGAGCGCAGAATTTCACTTGGAATTGTGGAGCATTTTCTTGGAACAAGGTTTATAACAATGGATATTTAGAATTTTCAGTTGCAGAAACAAATAAGTTCCGCATGATTGGATTAAGTGCTACTAATCCAAATGCTGATTGGACATCGATTCAATATGCTATCTATTTAACGAACACGGGAACATTTGATATTCGTCAGTCAGGAACAACAATCGCAGTTCCAGCGGCAGTGTATGCAACTAACGATGTCTTTAGAATTGCTGTAGAAGCGAATGTGGTGAAGTATTATAAAAATGGTTCGTTGATTTATACAAGTTTAGTAACACCAACGCTTCCACTAATGGTTGATGTTTCTATTTATGATCAGGGTGGGACTGTGAAAAATGCAGTGATTACCAATTACAGTAGCGGCGTGTTTAATGCCAACCTCGTGAATGGAGGAGCTAATCCTATTTACAATTGGAAGCTAAATGGAGTTGTCGTTCAGAGTAGTGCAGCTGCCACATATACTAACTTGAATTTATTAAATGGTGATATTGTTTCGTGTGATGTGCAAGCAACACCAACAGGATGTAATACGCAGTTGTTTTCATCAAACACAATTACAAATAATATTATTCCTCAAATCAATGTTGATTTTGCTGTAAGAGGTGTTGCTGTTCCTACATCATGTGCTGTCCTTTTTGAAAAAGTAAAATGGAAAACAAGTGATCTTTCAACTTGCGTTTCAATCCAAAATACCAATCAGTTAGTAAAAACAGCAAACCCGACAACATGGGATGGAGGTTCTGCTTCATGGAATACAGTAAGTAATAATGGATACTTCCAATGCATAGCAGCAGAGAATAATAAAGCAAGAATGATTGGTTTAAGTACTACTAATACAGGTTACGATCAAAATTCTATTCGTTATGCATTCTTGTTGGATAATAATGCAACGTATCGTGTGTATGAGTTAGGAGTGTTTAAGGGAATTGTTTCTACGTATGCCGTAAATGATACTTTTAAAATTGCTGTTGAAACAAATGTGGTTAAGTACTATGTAAACAGTGTGCTTATTTATTCGAGTGTGCTCGCACCAACATTACCTTTGTTAGTTGATGCTTCGCTTTATGATTTAGGTGCAACTATTACGAATCCACTTGTAGTAAATTACAACGGTGGAACTTTTGAAGCAGTTTCTGTAAATGCTGGTACGACTCCAATGTATGATTGGAAGGTAAATGGTATATCTGTTCAAACAAGTACAGTATCAACGTATACCAACACTGGGTTAAGTCATCTTGATGTTATATCATGTTCTCTTACTCCAAATCTTGCGGGATGTAGCAATAACCAACCAATCAATTCAAATGAAGTCGTTAATAATATCATAGCACCAACGAATATTGATTGTTATGTTAAAGGTGTACCTGTTGTTACTTCTTGTAACTACTTAGTAGAAGAAGTTAAGTGGAAAACGACAGACTGCATTAATACAAAAGCAACAAATAATAATTTATTGAAGACGCAGGCCGATGGTGTATGGGATGGCGGTGCTGCATCATGGAATACGGTTAGCGTTAATGGAAGTTTCCAGTTTACTGTTTCAGAAAACAATAAGGCTAGGGTTGCAGGACTTTCAACTACAAATCCTAATGCATTAAATACAACGGTAGCTTATGCTTTCCATCTTTTAGCTACTGGAGAATTACGCATAGTAGAAACAGGTATCGATAGAGGTTATTCTGGATCTTATGTGCCAAATGATATCTTGAAGGTAGCAATTGAAGTAGTCGCAGGACAAAATCGTGCGAAGTATTATAAGAATAACATTCTATTGTATACATCAACCATAAATATTGCTGCTGCTTCACTTCCAATGTTGGTGGATGTTTCAATTTATAATTTGGGTGGTACCATCACTAATGCCTTGGTAAGTAATCCTAATAACGGATCATTTACGGTGGGTGCTACTAACGTAGGTGCAGGTACGTATACATGGAGAGTCAATGGAAATATTGTTCAAACAGGAGCAACAACAACTTATACGAATGCTGCTTTATTAAATACTGATCTTGTGACATGTTCCGTAGTTTCAGGATTGAATGGTTGTGCAGGTATTGTTTACAATTCAAATAACACTCGATATTACGGCACTTCGGTAATCGTTAATAATCCTCCAGCAACTTGTAGTCCTGCAACGGTTGATTTAACAGCAGCTTCAATTACTTCAGGTACATCAACAGATATCTCTTTATCGTATTGGTCTGATGCTGCAGGAACCTTAGCAATCCCAAATCCAATGTCGGTAAGCGCAGGTACTTATTACATCAAAGGAACTCGTATGGGTTGTGTAGATATCAAGCCTGTTACAGTTGTCGTTAATCCATCACCGATAGTCGATATTACAAGTCCTAATAATAACCATCAAATAGATTGTAACGTAGCCTCTGTTGTATTGACCGCTTCTGGAAC
>JBDKGQ010000002.1:0-17793 GCA_039798145.1 Bacteroidota bacterium | reverse complement strand
CCTTCCATCGCATATTTATATCTGCAAACAGGGAAAAACAACTTTAAACCACTAGAAATTTTAGGTCCAATAGAAATACAATCAAAAACCGTTGATGGGCATCAGGTAAACGATACAGTTTATCATACCATCAGCGGTTTTTCGCTTTTAGATCAGGATAGTAACCAGGTCAGTGAAAACATTTTCAAAGGCAAAATTCATATCGCTAATTTTATGTTTACGACATGCGGGACTATTTGTCCGAAAATGTCAAATGAAATGATGCGAGTGCAGCATGCATTTGAAAAGGATACTAATGTTGTGATTGTTTCTTATACGGTAGATCCTGAACATGATTCTCCATCTGTTTTAAAAGAATATGCCTTGAAGCATAAAGCAATTCAGAATAAATGGTTTTTCCTGACAGGCGATAAAAAAACAATTTACGATTTAGCTCGTAATTCTTATTACCTGGTAGCAGGAGAAGGCGATGGTGGTCCAGAAGATTTTATCCATTCTGAAATGTTTACGCTTATCGATAAAGAAGGTAGAATTCGTGGAGGAAAAGATAAAAAAGGAAATTTGTTAACGTATGATGGAACTAATATTCTAGATGTAAACAGACTACTAGAAGACGTAGATGTTCTGAAACGTGAATACAATAAACAATAAGTACAACCGCTTGTTCTAAAGAAAATCTAAATTATATGTTCTCTAATTTATCCGAAAAAACAGTCTTCCGAATTGTACTATCATTATCAGTAGTTGTTTTTTTAGTTGTCGTACTACTTAATCAAAAAGTATTACCACGCCCAGAAGTATTACCAGCTTTCGCTACTTTTTTACCTAAGTTGAATGCAATTATTAATGCAAGCTGTACAATACTATTAATTCTATCGTATCGCGCAATCCGCAGAAAAGATATCGCAACGCATAAACAATTAAACCTACTTACATTTTGTTTATCGGCTTTGTTTTTAGTTTCTTATGTAGCCTATCATTGGATGGCAGATGAAACAAAGTTTCCTTTAGATAATCCATTACGTCCTGTATATCTAGCTATTTTAATATCGCATATTATTCTAGCCGCGGTAGTTCTTCCGTTGGTATTAATTTCATTCTGGTACGGACTAAACAATAAAGTGGAGCAGCATCGTAAAATGACGCGCTTTTCATTTCCAATTTGGTTATATGTTACAACAACAGGTGTTATCGTTTATTTCATGATTTCACCGTATTATCCGTTTTAATGGTTGCAAATAAAAATTGAACTCCTTAATTTTGGATGACTATGAAAAAAGCAATTCTTCTTATTACACTCTTCATCAACTTTGCAATTATTACAGAGGTAAATGCGCAATGTTCGATGTGTCGCCAAGCAGCTGAATCAGGAATTAAAAAAGGGGAAGTACAGGGACGAGGATTAAACAAAGGCATTTTATTTTTAATGGCTATTCCCTACGTTTTAGGTGGTACGGCCTTTATCATTTACCGATCAAATAAGAAAAAGAAAACAACAGTTGAACAATAAAAATTAAAGTCGGTTAATCCCGACTTTTTTTATACCATGAAAAAAGAAACAAAAGCAACTTTAGAAGGATTGTTATTAGTGTTTCAAGAAAATGCAGATGCATATCAGGCAGAAAGAATGAAAGCCTACATGCGTAATTTGTTTGATTTTTATGGACTACAAAAAGATAAGCGTGCTGATTTAGCGAGTCCCTTTTTAAAATCGTTGATTAATTCTTCTGAGGATAATATTAATGAAGTAGTGAAGTTTCTTTGGCAGCAACCACAGCGTGAATGTCAGTATGTAGCCATGGAATATATTTTTAAAATGCATAAAAAGTGGACGCCTGAAACGCTGCAATTATTTGAATATATGATTGCGGAAAAGTCGTGGTGGGATACCGTTGATTTTATTGCTTCTTCTTTAGTTGGAAAATTACTTCAGAAATATCCTGCATTGATTCTATCAAGTGTTGAGCGCTGGGATGCTGATAAGAGCTTTTGGTTTCATCGTACAACAATGATCTTTCAATTGAAATACGCTGCAAAAACAGATCAGTATTTACTCTTTGCACAATGTGAAAAGTATGTTCATTCAAAAGAGTTTTTTATTCAAAAAGCCCTGGGTTGGTCCTTGCGACAATACAGTAAGTTTAATCCAGAGGCAGTCCGCAAATTTGTTCAGGATCATCAATTATCGACGGTAAGTCTTCGCGAAGCAAAGAAATACCTGTAAAATATCAGTATTTTATTTTTGCATGGTAAAGATTAGGCTTTGTATCTTTGCCTCATTATGCTTCACAATAAATACGATAAAGCTACGCTGCAAAAGAAACTAGACAGCGAAAATTTCAAACGAGTTACGCTTTCATTTTATCGTTATGTATACATTGATAATCTGGAGATGTATCGCGCAGATCTTTACCGACGCTTGGACGAGTTGGGAATCTTAGGTAGGGTTTACGTTGCTCACGAAGGTATCAACGCTCAAATAAGTATTCCTGAACATAATTTCGAAACTTTTAAAAATTTGCTTGAGGCTGATGCTCATTTGAAAGCAATGCCGTTGAAAATTGCGGTGGAGGATAATGGGAAATCATTTATAAAATTAATCGTTCGTATTCGTCAAAAAGTAGTGGCTGACGGATTAGATGACAACACCTTTGATGTTACCAATGTAGGTAAGCATTTAAATGCTGAAGAGTTTAATAAAGCATTAGAAGATCCTAACGCAATCGTTATAGATATGCGTAATCATTATGAAAGTGAAGTAGGCCATTTTGAAAAAGCCTTGTTGCCCGAGTCTGATACTTTCAGAGATTGTTTAAAGATGGGTCTCGATATGGTGGAGGATAAGAAAGATCATAAAATATTATTGTATTGCACAGGTGGAATTCGTTGTGAGAAGGCAAGTGCATGGTTTAAGCATCATGGCTTTGATGATGTAAACCAGTTGCATGGGGGAATTATTAATTATGCGCAAGAGATTAAAGAAAAAGGAATTCCGTCGAAGTTCATCGGTAAAAATTTCGTGTTTGATGATCGCTTAGGTGAGCGTATTACTGAAGATATTATTTCTTCTTGTCATCAATGTGGTAAGCCTTGCGATGATCATACAAACTGCGCTAACGATGATTGTCATTTGCTTTTTATTCAGTGCGACGATTGTAAGGACCGCATGAAAGGCTGCTGTACGCCACAATGTTTGGAGATTGCATCATTGCCAATCGATGAACAGCGTAAGTTGAGAAAAGGGAAAATTAAACAAGATACACTTTCAGTTTATAGAAGTCGACTGCGTCCTGATTTAAAACAAATTTTAAAGTACGATCATGAGTCGGCAAAGAAGATGAGTAGTTAGGTCTCATTTTCAAATTATCAAATTACCTCATTTTCAAATTACTCACTTTGAAGCAGAACTCAATGAGCACCCTTCATCATTTCATTTTCAAATTTTCAAATTGTCTCATTTTCAAATTATCCAATGAGTGCATCTGCTATTTTTCAATTTCCTAACTCCTTTATTTTTAGCTTTTAAAACATTGTCTATTTCGATTTGTCAATAACTTAGAATTGATATCTCGGAAAATTGCCATTTGGATTGTATATTTGTAATTACCTCAAATATATAGTTGTAAGAAATGGAAAAAAGATGGGTATTAATGCCTACAGGAAATTCAGAAACCATCCAAAAATTGGCTGGAGAGCTGAATATCCATCCCGTTTTAGCTCAATTATTAGTTCAACGTGGAGTAAAAACATTTGATGAGGCCAAGCATTTTTTCAGACCTTCTTTAAACGATTTGCATGATCCTTTTTTAATGAAGGATATGGACAAGGCCGTGGAAAGAATTTCCAATGCGATTTTAAATAAAGAAAAGATTCTTGTTTATGGCGATTACGATGTTGATGGAACTACGGCCGTATCGTTGGTTTATACTTTTTTAAATAACCAATACGTGAATGTTGAATATTATATTCCTGATCGATACAAAGAAGGATATGGTATTTCATTACAGGGTATCGACTATGCAAAAGAAAATGGGTGCAACCTAATTATTGCACTTGATTGCGGAATCAAGAGTATCGATAAAATTGAATACGCCAACTCATTAGGTGTCGATTTTATTATTTGCGATCACCATCGTCCGGGAAGTGAATTGCCTAATGCTGTTGCGGTATTAGATCCTAAGCGTGCGGATTGCGATTATCCTTACAAAGAGTTGAGCGGTTGTGGAGTCGGATTTAAACTGATTCAGGCCATTGCGCAACAAAAAGGAATTCAGTTTGAAGATCTGACGCAGTACCTCGATTTAGTGGCTGTTTCAATTGCAGCTGATATCGTTCCGATTACAGGCGAAAATAGAATTCTTGCTTTCTATGGATTAAAATTGCTGAATGAAAATCCACGACCTGGATTTAAAGCTATTCTCGAGTTAAGTAATTTTAAGAAAGAGGAGATAACCGTTAATGATGTTGTGTTTTTAATTGCTCCACGCATTAACGCAGCAGGAAGAATTGAATCTGGAAATAGTGCGGTAAAACTTTTGGTTTCTAAAAATGATAATGTTGCTGGATTATTAGGTGATGGTATCAACGAACATAACTTGAAGCGTAAAGATTTAGATGCAAGTATCACTGAACACGCGCTTCAGTTGATTGAAGAGAGTGAAGACCATAAATTCCGTAAATCAACAGTGCTTTACAATTCTGCATGGCACAAAGGTGTAATCGGTATTGTAGCTTCACGACTAACAGAAAAGTATTATCGTCCTACAATCGTGCTTACAAAAAGTAATGACGAAAATAATATGGTGTCGGGTTCGGCACGTTCTGTAAAGGATTTTGATGTTTACAATGCCATTGAAAGTTGTAGTGATTTGCTAGAGCAATTCGGCGGACATATGTATGCAGCAGGATTGACAATGAAGGAAGAAAATGTAGAGGAGTTTATCAAACGTTTCGAAGAAGTGGTCTCTTCAACAATTGAAGATCGAATGCTAGTTCGCGAAGTAGAAATTGATGCTGAATTAAATCTAAACGATATCAATCAGAAGTTTTTTAATATTCTGAAACAGTTTGCACCATTTGGTCCAGGCAATATGTCTCCAATATTTAAAACTTCTAACGTGCGTGACAACGGAAGAGGTAAAGTAGTAGGAAATAATCACCTTAAATTAACCCTTGTTCAACATGATGATTACCAATCAACGTTTGATGGAATAGCATTTCAACTTGGACATCATCATCCGCAAGTGGAACAGCAAGATGCTTTTGAAATAGTTTATCATATCGAAGAAAACAACTTCAACAACCGAACAACACTTCAATTGAATATTAAAGATCTGAAGTTTGTTAAATCGGCTGTGATGGCCAAAGTTTAAAATCACCTCGCGTGATAAGCCTAACGGCAACCCCTATCCTAATAAAATAATTTTCTGCTGGATGATACTTCGCAATATTATCACTGCTTGCAGCCTTAAATTCATAAAGTCTGCTTAACGATTGGCCTCCTTCTGCTAATAGAACAATTCCTATTTTCTGTTTTTGATTGATAAGGTAATAATTCAAGTAAAGTTTTACATGTCCCTCTCGGTCGTGGAAGTATGAATTGTAACTTTCGCTATACGATTCTTCTATGCCTCGATATGCAAATCCAGTGTGCAGCTTATTAAACGAAACATCAACCGTGGTGGAGTTCGGAAGTAATCCCCAGCAATAAATATTCTTGGAAGCCTTCCACTCAAAACCTAATAACGGCATAATATAATTACCCCAAAATTCACGGTTGTAGTAAAGTCCACCTTTGAATTTGAATTTATTACTATACGTTTTTGTATACAACACCGCACCGCCTAATTGATCTGTTGTCCAACCAAAGCTATTTTCAAAAACTTTATTTTGACGATAAACGAATGTTGCACTTAGGCTATTCTCATTTTCAAATTTATGAATAAGGGTTATGGGCAATGCGTAAGAAATATAATGTGCGTGAAAGCGACTGTAGGCAGCAATAGTCGTACTTCCATTTTGTTGTGTGGTATATGTGCTGTCTGTTTGTTGGTATATCTTGTTATTAATTTCAGGACTAATCAATAATAATTTTTTTTCGTTCAGTTTTATTGGTGCATTAAAAGCGTACGACTTCCATTCATGGTTAACCTTGAATTCGTCTTTCCCTTTATATAATTTCGAAACAGATGTTCGGGCATACTGAATATTTAGTAAATCAATATATGGCTGCGAAAAAGCAACGCCGCTAATTAATAAGCAATTCAAAATAAGGATAAGTCTGCGCATCTGTCGAAGATAAAAATAATGTAATTACACACCGATATTCCTAGTATGTAGTTTTTTATTATCATTGTTAAATATTAATGGCTGTATGATTCGAGTATTTATTTCATCCTTAATTACTGCGCTCCGTTATCAGGGCAATGTTATTACACGAATGGAATTGTTTTCTAAACTGTTTTCCCTTTCACTTTTGCGTAAGAATGAAAAGTCTCGCGACAAGGAAGTAGCTACTACTCTCTTCGGGAGTGAATTTTATGCGTTTAGTTATCATACTTTAAATTATCTCATCAGAGAAATTTTCGTGAACGAGGAATATCGATTTAATAATTCAAATGCAAATCCTGTTATCATCGATTGTGGTGCTAATATCGGTATGTCTGTTTTATATTTTAAGCGATGCTATCCTCAAGCTACAATTATTGCGTTTGAACCTAATCCAACGACCTATAGTTTGCTTAGTAAAAATGTAGCATCCTTTCAATTGAAGAATGTTACACTGCATAATTTGGCTTTGGCAAATGCAGAAGGAACAATTCCTTTCCACTTTAACGATGATAAAGGAACACTAACAGGATCTATACAATCGAACCGCGGAGGTGAAAGAGTCATCGAAGTAAAATGCGAAAAACTTTCAAGTTTTATAAATGAATTTCCTCATGTCGATTTAATAAAGATGGATGTGGAGGGAGCTGAGTTAAAAATAGTGGAGGACTTGATGCAGTCAGGAGCTATTTCTAAAGTAAGAGAGCTAATTGTTGAGTATCATCATAATATTCCCGGAGAAAATAATTCACTATCTCATTTTCTTAAAATGTTTGAACAGGCGGGCTTTGATTACAGCATTCGCACTAATTTTTCTTCTTTAGGTGTTATGCAGGATGTGTTGTTGCATTTGTATAGAAAATAATTTTTCCGCTTCAATTATTAAATGATTACCGTAGCTTCGCCCTGTGAAAAGTAAGGTCTTTACTCCTGGCGTTAAGCATATGTTGCTATCCACTTTTTGGTTTGCACTGATGAACGCTATGGTGAAGAAGTTATCTTATTTGCCAACTATGGAGCTAGTGTTTTTCAGATGTGCCATTGCCAGTGCCATTGGATTTGCGCTTTTAAAGAAACAGCAAGTATCGTGGATTGGAACAAATCGTAAGCTGCTTTTCTTTAGGGGTTTATTCGGCACAGTTGCATTGTACACCTTCTTCTTAACGCTGCAAAAAATGCCAATGGGAACTGCTGTTGCCATTCAATACCTATCGCCAATCTTCACTACTATTTTTGCTGTTTATATTCTTCGAGAAAAAGTTAAACCTATTCAATGGTTATTCTTCTTGATTTCGTTTTCCGGGGTTTTAGTGATTAAAGGATTTGATCCACGTATAAGCGCAGTAATGCTTGCTGTGGGATTACTTTCCTCGGTGTTCTCTGCACTCGCTTATAATATGGTACGTTCCCTAAAGCAAAAAGAACATCCATTGGTGGTTGTATTACACTTCCAATTATTCGGAGCTATAGTAGGTGCATTTTTTCTTGCATTTGAATATAAGTCGCCCGTATCCACCGATTGGATTTATATAATTCTTATCGGAATTGTCACTCAGTTGGGTCAGTATTACTTGACTAAATCACTGCAATCAGAAAAGATTGCTAAAGTTTCAATTCTTAATTACCTCGGAATTATTTACGCCTTGTTTTTTGGATGGTGGATGTTTGATGAGCACCAGCATCTAAGCACTTTATTCGGAATTTTACTTGTAGTGGGTGGTGTAGTCGTTAATATTCTTATCGCGAATAAGAAAAACAGCGCCTGATTTCCCTGTTCAGCATAGAGATTTTCCCGCTCACCAACTATTGATTGCGCTTCTTTTATGAAAGCAGTTACTTTACGAATAGCAAATTAGTGCTAATCTATTTAGTCTTATCTATTCGTTCTTTATACAGAAAAGTTCAGAGGCTTTTCAAAGCGTGGAATAAAGCGACCCCCCGAAGGTCGCTTTATTATTTTCAGTAATTTTGCACCTCTTAATTATGGCTAAATATCCCGAACACAAACAACTTAATTTGCCTGCTGTTGCCGACGAATTGCTTCAGTACTGGCAAGATAAAAGCATTTTTGAACGCTCCGTAACTGAGCGCGAAGGCAAACCATCTTATACTTTCTACGAAGGCCCTCCTTCAGCTAATGGCTTACCTGGTATTCACCACGTAATGGCACGTAGCATAAAGGATATTTTTTGTCGCTATAAAACACAAAAAGGATTTCAGGTAAAACGCAAAGGCGGATGGGATACGCATGGTTTACCAATAGAAATCAGTGTAGAAAAAACATTAGGAATTACCAAAGAAGATATTGGTAAGAAAATATCAATTGAAGATTACAACAAGGCCTGCCGTAAGGAGGTAATGAAGTATAAATCCGTTTGGGATGACCTTACTCGTAAAATGGGGTATTGGGTAGATCTTGAATCACCATACATCACATTCGAAAATAATTATATCGAAACGTGCTGGCATTTACTGAACGAACTTTACAAAAAAGATTTACTCTATAAGGGTTATACAATTCAACCTTACTCGCCAGCTGCTGGTACAGGTTTAAGTTCACACGAGCTAAATCAGCCGGGTACCTATAAAATTGTAAAAGATACAACAGTGGTGGCGCAGTTTAAAGCCATCGAAAATGACAAGAGTAAGTTTTTATTTGAGAAGGCAAATGCTCCGGTTTATTTCCTTGCCTGGACAACCACTCCTTGGACGCTTCCTTCAAATGCTGCATTGGCTGTAGGACCTGAAATCAATTATGTTTTAGTTCAAACTTTTAACCCATATACTTTCGAGCCTGTTTGTTTAGTGCTCGCAAAAGATTTACTCTCGAAACATTTTAATCCGAAGAATGCTGAATTAACACTTGAAGAATATGTGCAAGGTAATAAAGCGATTCCTTTTAAAGTTGTTGATGAGTTTAAAGGTAAAGCACTGCAGGATATTTCTTACGAGCAGCTAATGGCGTATGTACAGCCAGAAGGAAATGCCTTTCGTGTAATTACCGGCGATTTCGTTTCTACTGAAGATGGTACAGGTATCGTGCATATAGCTCCTACATTTGGTGCAGACGATTTTCGAGTAGCAAAGCAACACAATGTGCCAGCAATCATGGTGCAGGATGAAAACGGTAAGCCAGTGCCGTTAGTAGATAAACAAGGTCGTTTTGTAGAAGATGTTTCTGATTTTGCGTTAGAATATGTAAAAGAAGAATATCTTAACGAAACAGAAAAAGAAGAAGCTCGTCAGAAACAAGGACGTGATAAATATTTATCAGTTGATGAACGCATCTCCATCAAACTGAAAGGAGAAAACAAAGCATTCAAAGTAGAGCGCTACGAGCATACGTACCCACACTGCTGGAGAACTGATAAACCTGTTTTATATTATCCACTCGACTCATGGTTTATTAAAACCACTGCTTGTAAAGAGCGAATGATTGAGCTTAATAAAACGATTAACTGGAAACCTGAAAGTACCGGTACGGGTCGTTTTGGAAATTGGTTGGATAATCTGGTTGATTGGAATTTATCCCGCTCGCGTTATTGGGGAATTCCGTTACCAATTTGGAGAAGCGAAGATGGAGAAGAAAAGTGTATTGGTTCAATTGCAGAACTAAAAAGTGAATTAGATAAAGCAGTTGCTGCAGGTGTGATGGATGCTGAGAAAATGAAAGCGTTAAATCCTGATAGCCCTGATTTCGATTTGCATCGTCCTTATGTAGATCATGCGGTATTAGTATCGTCTACAGGATTACCAATGCATCGTGAGACAGATTTGATTGATGTATGGTTTGATAGCGGAGCAATGCCGTATGCACAATGGCATTTTCCATTCGAGAATAAAGAAATTTTTGAAAATGCATTTCCAGCAGATTTTATTGCGGAAGGGGTTGATCAAACACGTGGATGGTTCTTTACATTACATGCCATTGCAGTAATGTTATTCGATAGTGTAGCTTTTAAAAATGTGGTATCAAACGGATTAGTGCTTGATAAAAACGGCAATAAAATGTCGAAGCGTTTAGGCAATGCAGCCGATCCATTTGAAACATTAGAAACCTATGGTCCTGATGCTACGCGCTGGTATATGATCAGCAATGCGCAGCCTTGGGATAATCTGAAATTTAATACGGATGGAATAGGAGAGGTGCAACGTAAATTCTTTGGTACACTTCACAACACTTATTCTTTCTTCGCATTGTATGCTAATATTGATGGATTTAATTTTTCGGAGAAAGAAGTTCCGTTGGAAGAGCGCACGGAATTAGATCGTTGGGTATTGTCGTTATTGAATTCGTTAATTGCTGAAGTGGATGAATGTTATAACGATTACGAACCTACGAAAGCAACGCGATTGATTACTGATTTTGTTACGGAGCATCTAAGTAATTGGTATGTACGTTTAGGTCGTCGTCGTTTTTGGAAAGGTGATTATACAACAGATAAAATTGCAGCTTATCAAACATTGTATACTTGCTTAGATACAATTGCTCGTTTGATGGCTCCTGTAGCACCGTTTTATGCAGATCGTTTATTCCGTGATTTGAACTTCACTTCTGGAAAAGATAAAAATGAAAGTGTTCACTTAGCAGATTTTCCTGTAAGTGATGCTTCAATTATCGATAAAGAACTAGAGGCACGAATGCAATTGGCGCAGGATATTTCATCGATGGTGTTTGCATTAAGAAAGAAAGTGAACATCAAAGTTCGTCAGCCATTGCACCGAATAATGATTCCTGTAAGTGACCAAGATTATAAAAATCGTATTGAAGCAATTCGCGACTTAGTCTTAGGCGAGGTGAATGTAGAGCAGTTGGAATATATGTCGGAGGATAATTCAATTTTGGTAAAAAAGGTAAAGCCAAACTTCAAGGCACTTGGACCAAAAATCGGAGGACTAATGAAGCAGTTGGCGGCAACGGTATCTGAGCTTAGTCAAGAACAAATTGCGCACTTAGAAAAGGAAGGTATGCTGCCTTTACATTTCGGTGAAGTTATCTTTGATTTATTGTTATCGGATGTGGAAATTTTAAGCGAAGACATCCCTGGATGGCAGGTGGCTAATCAAGGCCGTTTGACGGTCGCATTGGACATTACAATCACAGAAGAGCTGAAGGAGAAGGGGTTAGCGCGTGAGGTGATCAACCGAATTCAGAACTTGCGTAAGGATAATGGCTACGAAGTAACCGACCGAATTACGGTTAAAATGCAGGCGCCTGATAACTTAAAAGGTGCAATATTGAACAATTTCGATTATATTCGCAGCGAAATTTTGGCTAACGAATTCGAGTTTACAGATAATTTATCGGATACCAGTGCAATTTCCGTTGAGGTTGATGAAGATCTCAGCGCCTTAGTATTAGTTAATAAAGTATAGTTATGGCTACAAAGAAACCAGCATCAAAGACTAAAAAAGCACCTGCTAAAAAGGTGGTGAAGAAAGCAGCTCCTAAAAAACCAGCTGCGAAGAAACCTGTGAAGAAAGCTGCACCTGCTAAAAAAGCAGCAGTAAAAAAGTCTTCTGCTAAGAAGGTAGTTGCAAAGAAGCCAGTTAAAAAGGCTGCTCCAGCTAAAAAAGCGTCTGCAAAAAAGGTGGTAAAGAAAGTGGCTCCTAAAAAGCCAGTTGCTAAGAAGCCCGTAAAGAAGGCGGCTCCAGCTAAAAAAGCAGCTCCTGTAAAAAAGGTAGTAGCAAAGAAAGCAGCACCTGCGAAGAAGGTAGTAGCAAAAAAAGCAGCTCCAGTAAAAAAGGTAGTTGCTAAGCCAGCGCCAGCAAAGAAAGTAGTAGCTCCAGCTAAACCAGTAGTAGCAAAAAAGGTAATCGCAACGAAGCCAGTTGAAGTAAAAAAGGCAGCACCTGTTAAGCCGGTTGTAAAAGCAACACCGGCACCAGTGGCAAAGCCAGTACCTGCTCCTGCAGTTAAGGCTACACCAATTGTGAAATCAACAGAAAGAACGCGTTATCCAGATGCTGAATTAGAAGAATTCCGTACGCTAATAACATCTAAGTTAGAAGCAGCTCGTGCAGAATTGATCAACTTGCAAGCGCAAATCATCAATGCTAATGAAAATGGGACTGATGATACTGGGTCTTCTTTTAAAATGTTAGAAGATGGTTCTGATACTTTAGCTAAAGAAGAAGCAGCTAACCTTGCTGCACGTCAGAAAAAATTTATTGAACAATTAGAAGCAGCGTTAATACGCATTAAGAATAAGACTTACGGAGTATGCCGAGTTACTGGCAAACTCATTCCCAAAGAGCGATTACGTGCTGTGCCTCATACAACGCAGAGTATGGAGGCGAAATTACAGCAATACAAAGATTAATAACGCAGAATAAACATAGGGACGACTAACCATCGTCCCTTTATATATATTGTGATGAAGAAGCCGTTACTGTTAATCATAGGGATTTTACTTTTAGATCAAATCGTTAAGTTTTGGGTGAAAACCCATATGTATCTCGGTGAAGAAATTCGTTTTGCCGATTGGGCGATTATTCATTTTACTGAGAATAACGGGATGGCTTTCGGAATGGAGTTCGGAGGTGAATACGGTAAAATATTTTTAACATCATTTCGCATTTTATTTGTTGTTGCCATCTTCTTTTATCTGAAAAAGGTGATCGCAGAAAATGCAAGTAAGCTTTATATTTATTGTATTGCAATGGTCATTGCAGGTGCGGCAGGGAATATTATCGATAGCGTTTTTTACGGAAAAATTTTTGGTGGTAGCGAATTTCAAATCGCTTCATTTATGCCTGCTCAGGGATATGCGTCGTGGATGCACGGACGAGTGGTAGACATGTTTTATTTCCCGATTTTAAGTGGTCATTTTCCAACATGGTTCCCGATATGGGGCGGAGATGAGTTTGTTTTCTTTCGACCGGTATTCAATGTGGCCGATGCGAGTATATCCGTAAGCGTTATATTGATGATTCTTTTTCAAAAACGAATTTTCAACGTAGAAAATATTCAAGAGTCGAATGAGCCTCAACCTGAAAATAAGGAAGAGTCAACGACATCAGAAGAAGCTTAGTTTATTAATTCTTCAATTTTACTTTTTACCTCATCAATCGTAATTCGTTTCATGCAAGGTAGTTCTTGCTTGCACTTGATTTGTGTGCATGGATGACAAGGTAAAATATGATGTAATAAGCCCGATTTTTCTCCCAACGGATAAAAAGTATCCGACTGCCCTGGTCCAAATAAACCTAAAGCAGGAACCCCACTTAACGAAGCGATATGCAAAGGAGAACTATCATTACCAATAAAAAACTGCGCTTTTTCACAGAGTGCTTTAAAAGCTCCAAGATTTAATTTTCCTGCTGCATTGTAAGTGGTAAACGGAATCATTTTTTGAACTCGTTCAATTCCCGCTAATTCGGAATTGTCACCACAAAAAACAATATCCATATTGTATGTTTCTTTCAAGAATACAGCAACGGCTGCAAAGCGCTCTTCGGGCCACTGACGCAATACTCGTTTTACCTGTGTATGAAGCACAACAAACCGATTCAATCGATTTTCATTGATAAAGTCAGTAGCTTGATTAATCTCTAAAGGTGATGCATACAATTTTGGAAGCTCTGAAGGAATGTTGCCAATTGCAGGCTTGATAATCTGATAAATTGTTTCCGACTCATGAGGCTGTTGTCCTTTGTTTTTAAGTCGAACACCCCCACGCTCTAAACGAAAGGAAGGCATATTCAACAAAGCGTAAAATATACCCGCCCATTTACCTCTTAAATCAACAATAAGATCATATTTGTTTCCTTCGGGTTTATCATCTTTGATAATAAAGTCGATGTTGGGATCATGTTGAATAAGTGCTGCCGCAGCTGGTTTGCCCCAAACCGTAATTTTTGCTGTTGGATATTGTTTTTTCAGAAGAGCAAAGGCATGCGTTGAATAGCACATATCTCCAATTTCATCTTGGCGGATAACCATTATCGACTGCACCTGCAAATTCTGAATTTTCTTTCCACGATTAATCAGCTTCGATAGGAAAATCGAAGCAACGTTCACAAATTTGTCAGGCAGGCCAGGGTGGAACATAAGCGAGTGCGAAAATACGAATTCCGAATTGACAAAAATTGAAGGATTGGGTTTAAAAAATCAGGGGAGGACTTAAATTTCCCAAAAAAATCCTATATTTGCAGTGAGATTTCAAAGTTAGATGAGGGGACAACAGTCCCCTCTTTTATTTAATCTTATGATCGAAAAAGAAAACATAGCAACCTGGGTACAGGAAAAAATCGAAGGAACAGATAACTTTCTGGTAGATATTAAATTATCTCCGGGCAAGTTAGTAGTTGCATTGGATAAACCTTCAGGCATTACGCTCGAAGAATGTTCAGCAGTTAGCCGACATTTATTAGAGCAATTGGAGCCAACAGGGTTTCTGGAAACACATGAGATAGAAGTTGGAAGTCCTGGAATGGATGCACCACTGGTAGTGCCTCAGCAGTTTTTCAGAAGAATTGGTCGCGAGTTGCGCGTGTACGACAAGTTAGGGAAGGAGATGAAGGGCACTTTGCTATCGGCAAATGATACTGGTTTCGAGTTAAAAGAAATCACTTCTAGAAAAGAAAACAAAAAGAAAATTATAAGCGAAACAACCCATCAGTTAAACTATGGTGACATTCGCGAAGCAAAACTGATTATTAACTTTAAAATTAAATAAGTATTAAAATGGACCATCACGTACTGATAGAATCCTTCTCGGAATTCAAAGAAGTAAAGAACATTGATCGTGCAACCATGATGAGTATCCTCGAAGATGTAATTCGTGGGATGTTACGCAAACGCTATGGAACAGCCGATAATTTTGATGTTATCATCAATATTGATAAGGGTGACTTGGAACTTTATCGTAATCGTGTTATCGTTGAAGATGGCATGGTGGAAGATCCGGTAACTGAAATTGCCTATTCAGAAGCTATTAAAATAGAACCTGATTTTGAAGTAGGAGAAGATTTAACAGAAACGGTAAAGTTGGGAGATTTTGGTCGTCGTGCGGTATTAGCATTACGTCAGAATTTAGTTGCTAGAATTTCTGAATTGGAAAAAGATGGTGTTTATAGAAAATATAAAGATCGTGTAGGTGAAATTTTGACTGGTGAAGTATATCAAATCTGGAAGAAAGAAATTTTGATTTTAGATGATGAAGGAAATGAATTGATTCTTCCAAAGAATGAAACGATTCCTGCTGATTTCTTCAAGAAAGGTGATGCTGTTCGTTCAGTAATTCAACGTGTAGAAATGGTAAATAACAATCCACGTATCATATTATCTCGTACGTCTCCTGTATTCTTAGAGCGATTATTTGAGCAAGAAGTACCAGAAGTATTCGATGGATTAATTACTATTAAAAATATTGTTCGTGAACCAGGTGAAAGAGCAAAAGTGGCGGTAGAGTCTTACGATGATAGAATTGATCCTGTTGGAGCTTGCGTAGGTATGAAAGGTTCTCGTATACACGGTATAGTTAGAGAGTTGAGAAACGAAAATATCGATGTAATCAATTACACTACAAATCTTCAATTGTATATTACTCGTGCATTAAGCCCTGCAAAAATCACTTCTATTAAGTTAGATGATGAAACGCATCGTGCTGCTGTTTATATGAAACCTGATCAGGTATCATTGGCAATTGGTAAGGGCGGACATAACATCAAATTAGCAGGTCGTTTAACGGGTTATGAAATTGATGTTTATCGTGATAGTGAAGATGAAGAAGAGGATGTGGATATTGAAGAATTCAGTGATGAAATTGAT
This sequence comes from Bacteroidota bacterium, assembly GCA_039798145.1. Classification (GTDB taxonomy): domain Bacteria; phylum Bacteroidota; class Bacteroidia; order AKYH767-A; family OLB10; genus CAINEC01. Next base: position 1,691 of record JBDKGQ010000002.1, on the reverse strand, counting down.
AGCTGGATTATCGATGAATTAAAAGCTATCGGTTGTGATACTGCTAAGAGTGTTCTTGCTATTTCTGTTGAAGATTTAGTAAGCAGAACGGATTTAGAAGAGGAAACAATTCGTGAAGTGGTGAGAATTCTTCGTTCAGAATTTGAATAAACAAATCTCCCATCGCCGGGAGATTAATATGGGCGAAAATTTACAGTAAGGCAATTCCGCCTTATTATTAAAAAAAGAATAATTAATTCGAATGGCAGAAGATAAAGCAATACGCCTCAGTAAAGCAGCAAAAGAACTCAATGTGGGTCTTACGCATGTGGTGGAATTTCTGGAATCGAAAGGTATAGTGATCGACAGTAATCCTAATACCAAGATTTCGCAGGAAGTCTATTCATTGTTACAAGATACCTACATGCCAGATCGTTTGGCAAAGCTCGATGCTCAGGAAATTACTCGTGAAAAAATGAAACGAGATAATGTAGTTATTGAAGCAACAACATCAAAGCCTGAAGCAAAGAAGGAGTCTGAATCAGATAATGATGATTCTTTGAAGAAGAGTTTAGATGAAATTAAATTAGCCGCTGCAGCTGAAAAGAAAACTGCAAAGAAAAAAGAAGAACCTAAGCCTGAGCCAGAAGTAATAAAAGCGAAGGCAGAAGTAGATGCACCGAAAATTCTTGGTAAAATAGATTTAGATGCAGGTAAGAAGAAGACTAAAAAGAAGGAAGAGCCTGTTGAAGAAAAGCCGGTAAAAAAATCTGTAAAAACGGAAGAGAAAAAACAGGTTAAAGCAGAAGATAAGAAAGCGGAAGATAAAACGACTACAAAGGAAAAAACAGAAACTCCAAAAGTGGAAGTTGTAACTCCTGAAGTGCCAGTAGCTGCTCCTGCTCCGGAAAAACCTGTTGAAACAGCTCCTGTAGTTGAGCCGCTAGCAAAGGCACCAACAAAAGAAGATACTGCTAACTTACCTCCTGAACATATTAGTATTAGAGTAGAGAAGTTAAGCGGACCAAATATCTTAGGTAAAATTGTTTTACCTGTTGATCCTCCAAAGAAAAAGCCTGTTGCTTCTTCATCAGATTTTGAATCAGGTCAGCGTAAAAGAAAACGTAAAGAAAAACCAGGTGGAACAACACCTCAAGGTGGAGCTTCAGGAACAGGGCAACAACGTCCTTGGCAAGGTGGTCAGCAACGCCCAGGTGGTGATAATCGTCCAGGAGGTGGAAATCGTCCATTTAACAAAGGTGGAAATAAAGGTCGTCCTGCTCCAGCAGCTCAACCAAAAGTAGAGCCTACCGATAAAGAAATTCAAGATCAAATTAAAGCAACACTTGCTCGATTAAGTGGATCAGGTAAATCGAAAGCTTCAAAATTCAGAAAAGAAAAACGTGATTTACATGCTAAGCGACAAGAAGCATTAGATGATACAACAGACAAAGTAATTAAAGTTACGGAGTTCGTATCGGCGAATGAGTTAGCGAAAATGATGAACGTACAAGTAAATCAGATTATCGCTACTTGTATGAGTTTAGGTTTGTTCGTTTCTATCAATCAGCGTCTCGATGCTGAAACAATTACAGTTGTAGCAAGTGAATTTGGTTATACTGTTGAGTTTGTTTCTGCTGATGTGCAAGAATCAATTACAGATGATATCGATGATGAGGCAGACTTAGAAACGCGTGCGCCAATCGTAACGG
>JBDKGQ010000001.1:0-20426 GCA_039798145.1 Bacteroidota bacterium | reverse complement strand
AAAGGTTCATACTTCCTCGCGCTCCAATTTCAGCAATAGCATAAGTAGGCACAATTGCAAGTAAGAAATAAGATGTCGCTGTCATACTAAGACACACAGAAAAGTCAATGGAAGTATCAAGCATTTTAAATAAAATAAAATATTGAATGGGAAAAACCATATATCGCACTAACGAAATAACATAAACAGTTATCATTTTATTTTCACTTACATCAGCAAGTTTATCCGCATGCTTATTCCATTTTTTCAACCACGTAAATTTACTAATCCATTTTAAAAATAAATTCGACTTAAACCAAACCAAACTTATAACAACAAGCATCACTAACGTTATAGGAGTAACGAAAACATCTACTACACTTCCATACTTAGAAACAGCAATTGCAATGAGTCCTGCTTGAATAGTAACAAGCAACTGAGCAGAACTTCCCACAAAAGACATTACAGCACCGTTTGCTCTATTTTCACTCTTGAGATAGGCAATTTTACCTGCAAACTCTCCTACTCTATTTGGAGTTATAAATCCTATTGCAAGTCCGGACAACACTCCTTTAACTGCTTGAAAGAAATTAATATCCTCCACACTATTGAGTAAATACTTCCACTTATAACTTTCCAGCGACCAATTAAGCAGCATCAATAAAAAAGTAAGCAACAAAAGCAAAACTGCTTTTACGGAGCACATCTTCTCTCTCAAAAGAGATAAATCATTTAATGAAACTACTTTGCTTTTAAACTGAAAATAAATCACCACCACTGAAGCAACAAGCACAATGAACTTTAAAAAATTCAGTAGTTTTTGATTGGCGATTGACATACTTCTTGAAATATAAAAGACGCAGCGTTAAACTGCGTCTTAAAAAAATTTTCTTCTAATTAAGCCTGAGCAGTTGGTCCACCAAAGTTCATTGGCAATTCCATTCCTTCAGTATGCTTGATTGGTCCGTGGGCCGCCTCATACTTATGAATATTATCTGCTAACGCATTTAACAAACGCTTTGCGTGTTGAGGTGTTAAAACAATTCTTGACTTTACACGCGCCTTTGGTACACCAGGCATCACTTTCACAAAGTCGATTACGAATTCAGCATTAGAATGCGTTATAATAGCGAGATTAGAATAAATACCTTCTGCTATCTCTTCCGACAATTCGATATTTAATTGGTTTTCGTTTGAGTTTTCCATTTTCTAAAAATTTTCTTCACGAATATACAAAACTAAATTGGCCTATAAAAAGAAAGTCCTGGCTTGCACCAGGACTTTCACACTCTATGAATCAGCAATTACGCATCTTGCGTTTCTTGCTTTGACGCCATTAATAAATCGTACTCTTCCTGAGAACCAACGATCATCTTGTCGTAGTCGCGTAATCCTGTACCTGCAGGGATTAAGTGACCAACGATTACATTTTCCTTCAATCCTCTTAAGTAATCGATGCTACCACGAATAGCAGCTTCGTTCAATACTTTAGTAGTTTCCTGGAACGATGCAGCAGAGATCCAGCTCTTCGTATGTAATGAAGACTGTGTAATACCTTGCAACAATGTTGATGACGTTGCAGGAATTGCATCACGTGCTTCAACTAAACGCATATCCTTACGCTTTAATTGAGAGTTCTCATCACGTAAACGACGAAGTGTTAAGATCTGACCAGCCTTCAATGTTGTTGAATCACCTGGATCAGTAACAACTTTCTTATCGATGATTTGATCATTCTCTTCGAAGAAATCAATCTTGTTTACTGATTCTTTCTCTAAGAAACGAGTATCACCAGCATCATCAATAATTACTTTACGCATCATCTGACGAACGATTACCTCGAAGTGCTTGTCATTAATTTTTACCCCTTGAAGACGGTAAACTTCCTGAACTTCATTAACTAGATACTCTTGTACCGCTGTTGGTCCTTTAATCGATAAGATATCGTTTGGAGTAATTGCACCATCTGATAATGGAGTTCCCGCACGAGTAAAGTCACCATCCTGAACAAGGATATGCTTACTTAATGGAACTAGATATTTCTTCGCTTCACCGTCACGAGAAGTAACGATAATTTCACGATTACCACGCTTAATTCCACCGTAGCTTACGATACCATCAATCTCAGCAACTACTGCAGGGTTCGACGGATTACGTGCTTCGAATAACTCAGTTACACGAGGAAGACCACCGGTGATATCACCTGTACGACCTAACTGACGAGGAATCTTAACTAAGATCTCACCTGGCTCGATACGTGCGCCTTCTTCTACTGTAATATGCGCTCCTACTGGGATGTTATATCCTTTTAAAGCTTCTTTACCGCTCATTACTTTGATTACTGGAATCTTCGTTCTGTCACGGCTATCGATGATAATTTTCTCTTGGAAACCTGTTTGCTCATCCGACTCTACTTTGTAAGTAACGCCTTCTTCGATATGCTCGAATGCAACCTTACCACCGAACTCAGAGATGATCACTGCGTTGAATGGATCCCACTCACAAATCATATCGCCTTTCTTCACTTTACTACCTTCTTTCACGAATAAGTGAGAACCGTAAGGCAAGTTGAATGAAGCTAATACCACTTTCGTGTTTTCGTCAACAATTCTTAATTCACCTGAACGACCGATCACTACTTCGAAATCCTGATCAGCATCTTGCTTTCCGTGTTTAATGCTCTTTACTTCTTCAAACTCAACTATACCGTCGAATTTAGCTTCAATACGATTATCAGTAGCACCTTTCGTTGCAACCCCACCGACGTGGAACGTACGAAGTGTTAACTGAGTACCTGGCTCACCGATTGACTGTGCAGCGATAACACCTACAGCCTCTCCTTTCTGAACCATACGTCCTGAAGCAAGATTTCTTCCGTAGCATTTAGAACATACACCTTGCTTAGACTCGCACGTTAATACCGAACGAATTTCAACTGTTTCAATTGGTGATGATTCAATTAATGCAGCAACATCTTCATTAATTTCTTCTCCTGAAGTAACTAATAATTCTGCAGTTTGAGGATGAATAATATCGTGTACAGATACACGTCCTAAAATACGATCATATAAACTTTCTACAATCTCTTCTCCGTTCTTCAACGCTGTCATTGCAAGTCCACGTAATGTACCGCAATCAGTTTCATTGATGATAACATCCTGAGCAACGTCCACCAAACGACGAGTTAAGTAACCCGCATCGGCTGTTTTCAAGGCTGTATCGGCAAGACCTTTACGAGCACCGTGAGTAGAGATAAAGTACTCAAGGATAGAAAGACCTTCTTTAAAGTTAGAAAGAATCGGGTTCTCGATGATTTCACCACCAGTTGATCCAGACTTCGATGGCTTAGCCATCAAACCTCTCATACCACCTAACTGACGAATCTGCTCTTTAGAACCACGCGCTCCAGAATCAAGCATCATGTAAACCGCGTTGAATCCTTGCTTATCATTCGTTAATTGCTTCATCAACGTATCTGTAATACGCGAGTTAGTACGCGTCCAGATATCGATAATTTGGTTATAACGTTCGTTGTTGGTAATGAATCCCATGTTATAGTTATTCATTACTTCATCAACTTCTGTATTTGCTTTTCCGATTAATTCTTCTTTCTGCGCTGGGATGATTACATCATTTAAGTTAAATGATAATCCTCCACGAAATGCCATACGGAATCCTAAATCTTTAATATCATCTAAGAATCTTGATGCTTCAGCAACACCTGTTTCTTTTAATACTCTTCCGATGATATCACGTAAGGACTTCTTCGTTAAAAGTTCGTTGATATAACCTACTTTACGAGGAACAACTTCATTTACTAAAACACGACCTACAGTAGTTTCTACAATCTTAGACTCAAGTGTTCCATTCACATTAACGTGAGTTTTTACTTTAATCCAAGCATGTAATTCTACGCGACCTTCGTTGTAAGCAATGATAACCTCTTCTGAACTATAGAAAGTAATTCCTTCTCCAACAACTTTTAAATCGTCAGTAGATTTCTTTCCTTTCGTCATGTAATAAAGTCCAAGTACCATGTCCTGAGAAGGTACAGTGATAGGAGCTCCATTAGCAGGGTTAAGGATATTATGAGAAGCAAGCATTAATAATTGCGCTTCTAAAATTGCAGCATTACCTAATGGTAAATGCACCGCCATCTGGTCACCGTCGAAATCGGCGTTGAAGGCAGAACAAACCAATGGATGTAATTGAATCGCTTTACCCTCGATTAACTTAGGTTGGAACGCCTGGATACCTAATCTGTGGAGAGTCGGGGCACGGTTTAACATCACCGGATGTCCTTTCAATACATTTTCTAAGATATCCCAAACGATCGCATCTTTACGATCAACAATTTTCTTTGCACTCTTTACTGTCTTAACTACACCACGCTCAATCATCTTACGGATAATAAACGGCTTGAATAACTCAGCTGCCATATCCTTCGGAAGACCGCACTCATGTAATTTCATTTCAGGTCCTACAACAATTACCGAACGTGCAGAATAATCAACACGCTTACCTAATAAGTTCTGACGGAAACGACCTTGCTTACCTTTCAATGAATCAGATAATGATTTCAATGCACGGTTTGATTCAGTCTTCACCGCATTTACCTTACGGCTATTGTCGAATAATGAGTCAACAGACTCCTGAAGCATACGCTTTTCGTTACGTAAGATTACTTCTGGTGCTTTGATCTCGATTAATCGCTTCAAACGATTGTTACGAATGATTACACGACGATATAAATCGTTCAAGTCAGATGTCGCAAAACGACCACCATCCAATGGAACGAGTGGACGTAATTCCGGTGGAATAACTGGAACTACCTTTACGATCATCCACTCAGGACGATTTTCGATATGTGTATTTGCCTGACGGAATGCTTCAACAACCTGAAGACGCTTTAACGCTTCGTTCTTACGTTGCTGAGATGTTTCATTATCTGCCTGGTGACGTAAATCAAAACTTTGTTGATCTAAGTCTAAGCGAGATAATAAATCATATAATGCATCCGCACCCATTTTAGCGATAAACTTATTTGGGTCGGTATCATCTAAATGATGATTTTCCTTCGGAAGTGAATCCATGTGATTCAAGTATTCTTCTTCCGTTAAGAAATCAAGATAGTTAACTCCTTCAGCTGCTTTCACACCTGCCTGGATAACAACATATCTTTCATAGTAAATGATTAAATCTAATTTCTTGGTTGGCAATCCCAATAAATAACCGATTTTATTCGGTAATGAACGGAAATACCAGATATGTGCAACTGGAACGGTAAGACTAATATGTCCCATACGCTCACGACGCACTTTTTTCTCTGTTACTTCAACACCGCAACGGTCACAAACGATTCCTTTGTAACGGATACGCTTGTATTTTCCGCAATGACATTCCCAGTCCTTTACAGGTCCGAAGATGCGCTCGCAAAACAAACCATCTCTTTCAGGCTTGTATGTTCGGTAGTTGATTGTTTCCGGCTTTAGTACTTCACCACTTGATTGTTCAAGGATGTACTCCGGACTTGCAAGGCTAATCGTAATTTTAGAGAAGTTACTTTTTAGCTTTTGTTCTTTTTTAACCGCCATGTATTTTTTTCGGTAAGACGTTATCGTTAGTTTAAGAGATACTTATTTTAGTTATTCGACTTGATGATTAATCAAGAGATACTTTCAGACATAATCCACGTAATTCGTGTAACAATACGTTGAACGACTCAGGAATTCCTGGTTGTAACATATTCTCACCTTTAACGATTGATTCGTAAGCTTTCGCACGACCCATTACGTCATCAGATTTCACAGTCAATAATTCCTGAAGGATGTTTGCTGCACCGAATGCTTCGATAGCCCAAACCTCCATCTCACCAAAACGCTGACCTCCGAACTGTGCTTTACCACCAAGAGGTTGCTGCGTAATTAATGAGTAAGGTCCGATTGAACGAGCATGCATCTTATCATCAACCATGTGACCTAATTTCAACATGTAGATAATACCTACTGTTGCTGGCTGATGGAAACGCTCTCCAGTACCACCATCAAATAAGTAAGTAGAACCGAATTTAGGTAAGCCTGCCTTCGTAATCCATGAATCGATTTCTTCGATTGTAGCACCGTCGAAGATTGGAGTTGCGAACTTCACACCCAACTTCTGACCTGCTAATGCAAGTACCGTTTCATAAATCTGTCCAAGGTTCATACGCGATGGTACCCCTAACGGATTAAGTACGATATCTACTGGCGTTCCATCTTCTAGGTAAGGCATATCTTCATCACGAACGATTCTCGCAACGATACCCTTATTACCATGTCGACCTGCCATCTTATCACCCACTTTCAACTTACGCTTCTTCGCGATATAAACCTTCGCTAATTGCATAATTCCCGTTGGTAATTCATCTCCGATTTGAATCTGGAATTTCTTACGCTTGATAGCAGCAAGTACTTCGTTTACTTTAACGATATAATTCGTCAATAAACGAGTAATCATATCATTCTTTTCTTTGTCTGTTGTCCACTTTGTTGGATTGATATTCATGTAATCAATATCAATTAACATTTTTTGTGTGAACTTAGATCCTTTAGGAATGATTACTTCTTTAAATGCATTTACAACACCTTGAGAAGTTTTTCCACTAACAAGTTCAAATAACTTATCGATTAATTTTACTTTAACATCTGCTAATTCTTTGTCTTGTTCAGCATCTAAACGAGCAATGATGTTTTTCTCTTCATCTCTTGCACGCTTATCTTTCACAGCGCGAGAGAATAATTTTTTATCGATAACAACTCCTTTTACAGAAGGTGGAACTTTCAATGAAGCATCCTTTACATCACCTGCTTTGTCACCAAAGATGGCACGTAATAATTTCTCTTCTGGAGAAGGATCTGTTTCTCCCTTAGGAGTGATTTTACCAATTAAGATATCACCTTCGATAACTTCAGCACCTACGCGAATCAAACCATTCTCATCTAATTCACGAGTAGCTTCTTCACTAACGTTAGGGATATCCGCAGTAAGCTCTTCTAATCCGCGTTTTGTATCACGCACCTCTAAGCTATACTCATCAATATGTAATGATGTGAAAATATCTTCACGTACTACACGCTCAGAAATTACAATCGCATCCTCGAAGTTATAACCTTTCCAAGGCATGAACGCCACTTTCATGTTACGTCCTAATGCTAACTCACCACCTTGCGTTGCATAACCTTCGCAAAGTACCTGACCTGCTTTAACCTTATCACCTTTCTTAACGATAGGCTTTAAGTTGATACATGTATTTTGGTTTGTCTTCTGGAATTTAGTTAATCGGTAAACTTTTAAATCATCATCGAAGCTTACTAATTTCTCATCATTTGTTCTTACACAACGGATGTGAATTTCGTTCGCATCAACATACTCAACAGTGCCTGAATAATCAGCGTTGATTAATACGCGAGAATCACGTACTACGTGTCCTTCAAGACCAGTTCCTACGATAGGAGCTTGTGGACGTAATAAAGGAACTGCCTGGCGCTGCATGTTCGATCCCATCAAGGCACGGTTCGCATCATCGTGCTCCAAGAAAGGAATTAATGATGCCGCAATTGATGCAATCTGGTTTGGAGCAACGTCAACCAAGTGAATATCTTTCGGATCAACGATTGGGAAATCACCTTCGAAACGAGCCTTCACTTTTTGATCAGCGAATACTCCTTTTTCATCCACATCAGCATTTGCCTGCGCAATTACTTTAGTATCTTCTTCTTCAGCTGTTAAATAAATTGGAGCTGTTTGAATATCAATTTTTCCGTCTGTTACTGTACGATAAGGAGTTGAAATAAATCCTAGTTGATTAATCTTTGCGTAAACACACAACGAAGAAATCAAACCGATATTCGGTCCTTCAGGAGTCTCAATCGTACATAAACGTCCGTAGTGAGTATAGTGAACGTCACGAACCTCGAAACCTGCACGCTCACGACTTAAACCACCGGGTCCAAGGGCTGATAAACGACGCTTATGAGTAATTTCAGCTAATGGATTAGTTTGATCCATGAACTGACTTAACTGATTAGTTCCGAAGAAAGAGTTAATTACACTTGATAATGTTTTTGCATTAATCAAATCAGCAGGAGTAAATACTTCGTTATCGCGAACATTCATACGCTCACGGATAGTACGCGCCATACGCGCTAAACCTACACCGAATTGAGAATACAACTGCTCACCTACTGTTCTTACACGACGATTACTCAAGTGATCGATATCATCAACGATTGCTTTCGCATTAATTAATTCAATTAAGAATTTAATGATCTGGATGATATCTTCTTTAGTTAAGACCTTCGTATCTTCATCGATATTCAGTCTTAATTTGCGGTTCATTCTATAACGACCTACTTCTCCTAAGTCATAACGCTTATCAGAGAAGAATAATTTGTCGATAATACCACGTGCTGTTTCTTCATCTGGTGGCTCTGCATTTCTTAATTGACGATAGATATGCTCTACCGCTTCCTTTTCAGAGTTAGATGTATCTTTTTGAAGTGTATTGTAGATGATAGCGTAATCATTCGTGTTTGCATCTTCTTTATGCAAAATCACTGATTTAACACCAGCATCAACAATCATATCGATATGTTCATCTTCAAGAATAGTTTCACGCTCCAAAATAACTTCGTTACGCTCGATAGATACTACTTCACCAGTATCCTCATCAACGAAGTCCTCTAACCAGCTTCTTAAAACTCTCGCTGCTAGTCGGCGACCTACTACTTTCTTTAAACCTGCTTTACTAACTTTTACCTCATCAGCTAAACCGAAAATCTCAAGGATATCCTTATCTGTTTGATAACCGATTGCACGAAGTAATGTTGTTACAGGGAATTTTTTCTTACGATCGATGTACGCATACATGACACTGTTGATGTCTGTTGCGAACTCAATCCATGATCCTTTAAAAGGAATTACACGAGCAGAGTATAATTTGGTTCCGTTCGCGTGGCGACTTTGACCAAAGAATACACCTGGAGAACGATGAAGCTGAGATACAACTACACGCTCTGCACCATTCACCACAAAAGTACCTTTGGGAGTCATATATGGAATAGTTCCCAAGTATACATCCTGTACAATTGTTTCGAAATCCTCGTGCTCAGGATCTGTACAATAAAGTTTAAGTTTTGCCTTAAGAGGAACGCTATACGTTAAACCTCTTTCGATACACTCCTCAAGCGAATAACGAGGAGGATCTACGAAATAATCCAAGAATTCAAGAACGAAATTGTTTCTTGAATCGGTAATTGGAAAATTCTCGCTGAAAACTTTATAAAGCCCTTCTTGGGTTCTGTTATCAGCTGTTGTTTCTAATTGGAAGAAATCTTTGAAAGACTTCAATTGTATTTCGAGAAAATCCGGATAATCAATCGGGTTTTTGCTCTTACTGAAATTGATACGGTTGGCTGCCGTCTTCTCTGATGTGAGACTGTTTAGGGTAGTCAATTGGAAGGAGTTTTAATGTTAAATTATAACAACCGTTCGGAATAAGCGGTATTCAGCTTATAAAATGATAAAAACCTGCACTACCGGTTTAGTAGCGCAGGTCTGTTAATTACTTGAATTTCAATTACTTGATTTCAACTTCTGCACCCGCCTCAGTTAACTGAGTCTTTAATGCATTAGCCTCATCTTTCGAAACACCTTCTTTTAAAGGTTTTGGTGCTCCATCAACTAAATCTTTAGCTTCTTTCAAGCCTAAGCCTGTTAAGTCTTTTACTAACTTAACGATAGCTAATTTATTTGCACCAGCATTCTTAAGAATTACATCAAAAGATGTTTGCTCTTCAGCTGCTGCTGCGCCACCTGCTGCAGGTGCTGCTACTGCTACTGCTGCTGCTGCTGGCTCAATGCCATACTCATCTTTAAGAATTTGAGCTAGTTCTTGAACTTCTTTTACAGTAAGGTTAACTAACTGTTCAGCGAATGATTTCAAATCTGCCATTTTGTTTATTTTTTTTAAGGATTTTTAATAATTAATTGATTTTGTTTTTGAAGATTTAAGCGGCGATTAGGCAGCACGTTCTTCCAACGTTTTGAGGATGCCAGCAATTTTGCCTCCTTGACCTGTAAGGCCAGAGATAACAGATTGCGCAGGTGATTGAAGTAATCCAACGACATCTCCGATAAGTTCGTTCTTTGTTTTTAATGCAGCTAATAGATCTAACTGATTATCTCCAACGAATACTCCACCGTCGATAGAAGCGGCCTTCAATACAGGGCGATCACTCTCTTTGCGAAAGTCTTTGATCAACTTAGCTGGAACATTAGGAACTTCAGCAACCATAATTGCTGATGATCCTTTCATTGCAGGAATCATTTCACTGAAATCTCCTTCAATACGTTCTAAAGCTTTTTTAATCAGAGAATTCTTCGCAACTTTCAATTGCACTTGTCTGTTGAAGCACAAACGACGCAACTTACTTGTCTTTTCTGAATTCAGCGTACCGATATCTGCAATGTAGAAGCTTCCTGTACTTGACAGCGCTACTACTAGCTCATCGATAATCTGGTTTTTTTCTTCTCTGGTCATTTGACGTTACGAATTAATGTTTTGAATTGGAATTTTTAAATCGATTTTGGTTCGATTGCAATTCCCGGACTCATTGTACTGCTCATAGAAATACTTTTCATGTATGTACCTTTAGCAGCTGATGGTTTTAACTTTACAATTGTAGATAATAACTCATGAGCATTATCGGATAGCTTTTGAGCATCGAATGATACTTTACCGATTGAAGCGTGGATGATACCACTCTTGTCAACCTTGAAGTCTATCTTACCCGCTTTAACTTCTGCCACAGCCTTACCAATGTCATTGGTTACCGTTCCTGTTTTAGGATTCGGCATTAAGTTACGCGGTCCCAGGATTTTACCCAATTTACCAACTTTCGCCATTACACTAGGCATAGTGATGATGATATCAACATCTGTCCATCCGCCTTCAATCTTTTGAATGAAATCATCCAATCCAACATGTTCAGCACCGGCATCTTTTGCCTCTTGCTCTTTGTCGGGCGTACATAATACCAACACACGAACTGTTTTACCAGTACCATGAGGAAGTGTCACGATTCCACGAACCATTTGATTCGCTTTACGTGGATCAACTCCAAGGCGTACGCTAAGATCTACAGAAGCATCAAACTTAGTATAAGATATTTCTTTTACTAATTTAGAAGCCTCTTGCAAAGTGTAAGCTTTATTAGCATCTACTTTTGCATAAGCCACCTTCTGGTTCTTAGTTAACTTAGCCATTTTAATTTTTGTTTTTGTTTAATTTGAGTATCGATCACGGGAAGCAGCAAGCGATAACGATACTACATAGGGTTTATAATTACTCAGCCCAAGGAGCTGTTCCTGTTACATTGATACCAGCACTACGAGCTGTTCCTGCTACCATTTTCATAGCAGAATCAACAGTAAAACAATTCATGTCTACCATTTTTGCTTCAGCAATCGCACGTACTTGTTCCCATGTTACAGAACCAACTTTCTTTCTGTTGGACTCAGCAGAACCTTTCTGAATTTTTGCAGCCTCCATCAATTGAATGAATACTGGAGGTGTTTTGATGATAAATTCGAACGACTTATCAGTGTATACTGTAATAATTACTGGTAAAACCTGACCTGCCTTATCCTGAGTTCGTGCATTGAATTGCTTACAGAACTCCATAATGTTCACCCCTTTCGCTCCTAATGCAGGACCAATTGGAGGTGCTGGATTGGCAGCGCCACCTTTTACTTGTAACTTAATCAGTGCGCCTATTTCCTTTGCCATTTTTTTTAGTGTTTGTATTTACTCTGATGGAGAATCCTGTTCTTGAAATGTGGAAGCATCAACCAAGACAGGCACCAAAGATTATTATGATTCTTTTTCTACCTGAACGTAATTTAACTCCAATGGTGTTTTACGTCCAAAAATTTTAACCATTACTTTTAATTTTTTCTTCTCTTCATTCACCTCTTCAATAATTCCTGAGAAGCTATTGAATGGCCCGTCCGTTACTTTTACTGTTTCACCAACAACATAAGGAACATTAATTACTTCTTCACTATCTGCCAGCTCATCTACCTTTCCTAATATTCTATTCACCTCAGAAATTCGTAACGGTGCTGGAGCTTCACCCTTAGCACCTAAAAATCCTATTACACCTGTTGTGTTTTGAATCACATGGGGAACTTCCCCTAAAAGATTCGCTTCAATCAAAATATAACCTGGATAAAAACTTCTTTCCTTGCTTACCTTTTTACCATCTTTAATCTGATAATACTTCTCCATAGGTATTAATACCTGAGAAACATAGTCAGACAATCCTGCACGAACGATTTCAGATTCAAGGTATTGTTTTACCTTTTTTTCCTGACCGCTAATTGCTCGGATCACATACCATTTTTTGCCTGTAGAATCTGACATTGCAATTATGAAAACAAGTTATAAATTAAATTCAACGAACCTTGGAAAATCATGTCAATTAAAAAAACGACTACTCCAAACAACAATGTGGCGATTAACACCACTATCGAACTGCTTTGCAATTCTGACCATGTTGGCCATGATACTTTATTCATCAGCTCATTATATGAATCACTGATATAAGCGCTTATTTTTTGCATAACTATGTCGTTTATATTTTCCCTTTAAGCACGGGTGGAGAGACTCGAACTCCCAGCCAACGGTTTTGGAGACCGCTACTCTACCAATTGAGCTACACCCGTAAATTATTAAATGTGGTTTTAAGCAAAACTGTATTTTAACACAATTTTATTTTGTTTTTATCCGACAAATTCATTAAATTCCGCCAGAAATAACACCACGTTTTTAAATAGGTATGTCCCGACAAACTGTCGGGACATACTATTTCAATTACTTTATTATAATTAAGCGATGATTTCAGTAACCTGACCAGCACCTACTGTACGTCCACCCTCACGGATAGCGAAACGTAGACCTTTGTCCATAGCAACCGGTTGAATTAATTCAACTGTGATTGTTACGTTATCACCAGGCATAACCATTTCACGTCCTTCAGGTAAAGTGATCTCTCCTGTTACGTCTGTTGTACGTAAGTAGAACTGAGGACGATATTTTTGATGGAATGGAGTGTGACGTCCACCTTCTTCTTTCTTCAATACATAAATCTCAGCTTTGAATTTTGTATGAGGAGTGATTGAACCAGGTTTCGCGATTACCATACCACGACGGATATCAGTCTTCTCAATACCACGTAATAATAAACCTACGTTATCACCAGCTTCTCCACGATCTAGGATCTTACGGAACATCTCAACACCTGTACAAGTTGAAGTTAACTTCTCAGGTTGCATACCGATGATTTCAACTGGATCATTTGAGTTGATTACTCCACGCTCAATACGTCCTGTTGCTACTGTTCCACGACCTGTGATTGAGAATACGTCCTCAACTGGCATTAGGAAAGGTAGATCAACTTGACGAGGAGGAATTGGAATATATGTATCAACTGACTCCATTAATTCAAGAATCTTAGGCATCCAAGTAGCATCTAAATTTAATCCACCTAATGCAGATCCACGGATGATTGGAGTGTTGTCACCATCATACTCATAGAATGATAATAACTCACGAATTTCCATTTCTACAAGGTCTAACAATTCTGGATCGTCAACCATGTCAACTTTATTCATGAAAACAACAATTTTAGGTACACCTACCTGACGAGCTAAAAGGATGTGCTCACGAGTCTGAGGCATAGGACCATCAGTCGCAGCAACTACAAGAATAGCGCCGTCCATTTGAGCAGCACCAGTAACCATGTTCTTCACATAATCCGCGTGACCTGGACAGTCAACGTGAGCATAGTGACGATTACCTGTTTGGTACTCAACGTGTGCCGTGTTAATTGTGATACCACGCTCTTTCTCTTCAGGAGCGTTATCGATAGAGGCGAAATCCCTCTTCTCTGCAAGACCTGATTGAGCAAGTACGTTGGTAATTGCAGCTGTCAGAGTGGTCTTACCGTGGTCTACGTGACCGATCGTTCCGATGTTTACGTGCGGTTTGGAGCGATCAAATTTCTCTTTTGCCATTTTATTAAAGTTGTTTTTGTTTAAATATTATTATTAATAGTTTTATTTCAATTTACTGTTGGAGCCAATGACCAGGATCGAACTGGTGACCTCATCCTTACCATGGATGTGCTCTACCGACTGAGCTACATTGGCATGATACTTTTCATACACCACAAAGCACAATCGCAGAGTAATCCTGCTACCATCCCCTTCACCAATCATTTGACTTTGAGCGGAAGACCGGGCTCGAACCGGCCACCCTCAGCTTGGAAGGCTGATGCTCTACCAAATGAGCTACTTCCGCTAATTAAATAAATGCACCGAAGTGCATCCTCATTCAAAGACCGAAGGCAAGTTACCTTGCCACATTTTTAATTCGTTGTCTATCTTGTCAAGATAGTACTTAATTGTGGGGAGAACAGGATTCGAACCTGTGAAGACATAAGTCAACAGATTTACAGTCTGTCCTCGTTGGCCGCTTGAGTATCTCCCCTAGGCCTTTCTTTTCGGTTAATCCCGAAATTTACAAACGGATTCAAGGACACTTATCTATCTCCACACATTTCAATCTCTCTACGTCTTAAATCAACAACAATTGGAGCCGATGGAGGGATTCGAACCCCCGACCTACTGATTACAAATCAGTAGCTCTGACCAACTGAGCTACATCGGCTTGAATTTCAATGAACTGTTTAAACGTCCCGTAAAATGGGATTGCAAATTTACTAAATGATTTGATTGAAACAAGTATTCCGCATAAAAAAAATTAAAAATATTCGTTTTTTTTTGAAAAATCCTTGATTGCCATCATTTCAGGATGCAAAGAAAATAAAAAATGCGGACAAAAGCCCGCATTTCTATCTTATTTAAATACCAATTTAATTACTTCTTAATTTTTCTTTGTACTTAGTAATCTGCTTTCTTAAGGCATCTACTGCGCTGTCTGTCGCTTCTTCAAATGATTTGCATTGCTCGCTTGCAAACATTGTTTTACCTGGTGTATTCAATTTTATTTCAGCAATTTTATTTTCCTTCTCCGTACTCTTATCTAATCTAAGAAATACTTCGCCATCAATAATGTCCTCATAAAAGTGAGTTAGCTTCTCAATTTTTTCTTCAACAAATGCTAGCAATTTACGGTCTGCATCGAAGTGGATGGATTGAACTTTTAGTTTCATAGTTTTATCTTTTTTAAAATAAGTAATTATGCTTTTGGGAAGGCCTGCTTATAGACCTCTTTTAATTTTTCTATTGTATTGTGCGTGTAAACCTGTGTAGCTGATAAGTTGCTGTGACCTAGCAATTCTTTAATTGCATTAATATCCGCCCCATTGTTCAACATTGTTGTAGCAAATGTGTGCCTTAAAATATGCGGACTCTTCTTCTTACCTGTGCTCACCATTTTGATATTAGCCTTTACAATACGATAAACGAAGACTGGATACATTTTGTTACCTTTATTATCAGTAAAAAAATAATGACAATTCATATTCAGTCCGTTTAAAAATTCTTTTCTGAGATTTAAGTACTTTTCAATTACCTGCTTGAAGCCAATTGTAATAGGTATTTGCCTCACCTTATTCCGCTTACCAGTTACAGTTACGGATAAATTATGTAGATTGACATTTTCGACTTTCAACTCTATTAACTCTGATAAACGTACGCCAGTTCGGTAAAAAAAATCAAGAATCAGAAAATCCCTTGCTTGCTCATACACACTACCATCATTCGACATATTATCAAATAAAGCATCCATTTTTTTGTCGTCAAGGAATTCTGGCAACTTTTTAGAAATTTTAGGTGCCTGTATTTTTAACATAGGATTTTTATCGACCACCCCCGTTTTAATTAAAAACTTATAGAACGATCTAAGGGCTGTAATTTTTCTGTTAACCGATTTTGGGTCAATGCCGTTTTCCATCAATGAAACAACCCACGAACGAATAAACAAATGGCTTACTTCTTTGATATTCTCTATATCGTATGTGTCTTTAATAAACTTTGAAAATTGCCCCAAGTCGGTCTGATAACTAATAATCGTATGCCTTGAAAATCTACGCTCAACAGTTAGATAGTTTAAAAAAAGGTCAATTTCCTGCACAGTCTACAAGTTTTACTTTCAACGTAAATATAATCCCGTATAGTATCTTTCTGCAAGGCTTATTGAAATTAAATTCAATACTTATCGACAGTATATTAACAAAATAAAAATCCTGACCCAATAAATATTGAGTCAGGATTGTATGACGAAGTAATCGGCTTATTTTAAGCCTGTACTGCTGAAATCAATGTATTCTTGTAAATCGCCTTCTTAATTTCTGTGCGGCGAGTTACTGAAGGTTTTTCGAAAGCTTGACGAGATCTTAATTGCTTAACAATACCAGTCTTTTCGAACTTCTTCTTGAATTTCTTAAGCGCTTTGTCAATTGTTTCGTTTTCCTTAATAGGTACAATAATCATAATTTAAATTCCTCTAGATTTTTATTAAACGGACGGCAAAAGTAAAAATATTTTAATTGAAAACAAACTGATTCCTAAAAATTTGTTCACAAATTAGCTAAAAAGACCTCACCTAAATCTTTCACAGCGGCCTTAAATTCAATTTCGAGCTGCAATGCAATACCTTTTAGCCCAGAACTATCTTTAGCGCGACCTTTAGCCTCCATCTCCTTACAAAGTGCCGAAAGCTTTACTGCACCAATGTTTAAGCAGGTTCCTTTTAGTTTGTGTGCCGACTTCCAAACTGTATCCAAATCATTTTTATTGAGAGCATCGTTAATAGTAGCAATCAACTTAGGAACTTGCAAGGCAAACATTTCTAATAATTGAGCGGTAAAATTTTTATCTGAAGCCTTCCCGATATCTACCAATCGCTTCACCGTAGGAAGGTCTAATGTTTCAGACTTAACTGATGATGGTATTGATGATTTAACCATTGTTTGAATTGTTACCTCAGGATTGGGATTTTTAACCCATTTCACGATCATTCTTTCTAAATCATCAATTGTTATTGGTTTAGAAACATAATCATCCATTCCTGCATCAAGACAAGCTTTTCTATCCTCTGGCGAAGCGAAAGCTGTCATTGCAATTACAACGGGCCCCAACTGCCCATACTTCATTCTAATCTGTTTTGTAGCTTCAAATCCATCCATTCCATTCATTTGAATATCCATGAAGACCACATCATATTTTGTTTTGCCAACCGCAACAACTGCATCACCACCATCATTCACTGAATCGATTTGATACCCTATGCGATTAAATAGTTTAGTTGCTAGCAAACGATTAATCTCGTTATCCTCCACCAACAGGATTTTTGCTGGTAATTGCTTACCCATCTCAAAGTTTGGCTTATCACCACCCTGATTTTTAGGGCGTGTTTCTTTAACTTTTGTTTCCACGATTTTAGTTTCCTTCGTTTTAATTGTAAAGTAAAAATCACTACCCTTACCCACGACACTTTCTGCCCAAATTCTGCCACCCATCAAGCCAACTAATGTCTTGCAAATCTTTAACCCAAGGCCAGTTCCTCCATATTTCCTGAATGTTGACTGATCAGCCTGCGTAAATGCATTAAATACAATATCCATTTGCTCAGTTGTCATCCCCATTCCTGTATCACTAATAGTAAACTTCAAAAACAAATCATCGCTGGCGCCTTCCGCAACCACATCAATAACAATCTTTCCATGCTCAGTAAACTTGATAGCATTTCCGACGAGATTCATCATTACTTGTCTCAATCGCGCTTTATCACCTAAAACAGCCTCGGGGACATTAAGTGCAATATTAGACTTAAGGATTAGCCCCTTTTCTTTTGCCTTTGCAGATAAGATATCAATGGTTTCTTCTATGACATCAGCCACATGAAATGGAGCCTCTTCCAACTGCATTTTATTTGCCTCGATTTTTGAAAAGTCAAGTATATCATTTATCACTTGCAATAAAGCCTCTCCACTCAAACGCATAATATCGACGAATTCCTTTTGTTGCTCGTCTAATCGTGTATTATTTAGCAATTCAGAAATTCCAATTAAACCATTTAAAGGCGTTCGAATTTCATGACTCATCACCGCTAAAAATTCTGATTTAGCAGCAGTAGCCGCTTCTGCTTTTTCTTTCGCAACTCTTAGCTCTTCTTCCTTATGTAAGCGATCAGTAATATCACGAGCTGAAAAACTAATGCCTGTAATTAAACCGAGCTCATTTTTCATTGGATATAACATCACTTCGTAAAAAGTAAATACACCTTGTACTTCATGACTATCATTGTAATTAATCGTCTCCCCTTTTAAAACCGATTGAATACGACCAACCCACAATTGCTTATAGCCAGGCTTTAATTTATTGATAAGATTATCCCCTTCCTCCAACAATACTTCATAACAATCTCTGAATAACCTCTTCGCTTGTCCATTGATAACAGTAACAAGTCCAATTGCATTCAGCGACATAATTGACTCACCTGTATTTTCGACTAACTCAATTAAATTTTCGCGGTTGGAAAGTAAATTATCGATAGTCTTTTTTGAATCTGTATTGTCAAAAGCCGTAATAAAAATGACATTTCTAGAAGGTAAAAATGCAGCCATCAAATCGACAACTGCTTTCTTTCTGTTTTTTGTAATAATACTTCTTTCAACACTTGATACAGTGGAAACGCCTTTGACAAGATCGCTTAGCCACTTTTGATGTATGACGGAGTGCGAAGGATGTATTAAATCCTGCAACGTGATTTTTTTAAGTTCTTCAACTGAATATCCAGTGATATAGGCGAAATGTTCATTCACATCAACAAACCGTTGGAATACATCAATAACTGCAACAGCATTACTATCGTCTTGAATGGAATCAATATCAGCTACAACTTGCGATTTTTCACTTCGTTTAGGCTCTTCAGAAGCAACGTGTTCAGGAGTTGTTTCAACTTCTTCTGAATTTGATGTTTTCGGAATAGAATTACCCACCACATTACCAGTATTTTTAACAGGAATTGGCTCTTCCTTAATTACAGGATGATCGAACTTGCAAATAAAATCGCCATTTTTAAATCGCAGCATCGAAATAACCAATGGCATAATATGTCCATTTCTATTCTTGCAGTTTATACTTTGACGAGTAAGCCCTCCATTTTCACCTGCTACTAACAAGAACTTTATCTCTTCATTGGTCAATTGATCATCAAAGAAATCTACAAACGACAATTCTTTTAAAACGGATCGCTGATAAATAGCAAATAGCTGTAATGCCATTTGATTAGCATCTAATGCAACGTAGTTATCTGCACTAAATAAAATAGCGGGCAAATCTTGCTGTTCAAGGAATAACGAAAGTGAAAGATCATCGTTAGCGTCTGACTTTTTCTTTCCAAAATGCTTTGAAAAGTAATAGGCAGACACCCCAATAATTACCAGAGTTATAAAAAATAAAATCCAAACGATTGTGGGCATCATTGGTTGTTATACACTTTTTGAGGGCCACTTATTCGGATTTTATCTGAAAAAGTTACACAAATCGAGAAGTATTATTAGTTAAACTCCTTAATTTTATTTTCCAGGAAATCAGCTAGGCTCTTAACATACCCTTCGGAAAAATCAAACTCAATTCCAGCAGTCTTATAAATTTCACCGATTGGCTTTGTATATCCTAATGCTAATGCCTCAAGATACTTTTGCAAAGTACTACTTTCATCTTCAGAGAAGTTCTTCCACATGGCAATAGCTCCTAACTGCGCAAATCCGTATTCAATATAATAAAACGGAACCTCGTAAATGTGTAATTGCTTTTGCCATAAATTCTCTTTAGCCTCTTCCAGGCCATCCCAATTTACCGCCTTACCTGAAAAACGACTATACGTTGCCTTCCAAGCAGCGCGACGTTCTAAGCGAGTATGTGTTGGATTTAAATATAACCAATGCTGGAATGCATCAACGGTCGCAATCCAAGGCAATCCTTTAATTACATCTTCAATATGCTTTAGCTGAGCTCTTTTCAATTCGCTATTATCAGCAAAATAGCTATCCCAGTATTTCATCGACATCAACTCCATCGACATAGAAGCTAATTCAGCAACTTCACTTGGAATATTTTTAAAGTCCACTAAACCTAAAGGCTGATCAACAATTGACTGTACCGCGTGACCACCCTCATGTACCATAGTAACTAAATCACGAAGCGTGTTTGTTGAATTCATAAATATGAACGGCAATCCTGATTCATATAATGGGTAGTTATATCCACCAGGAGCTTTCCCTTTACGAGATTCAAGATCGAGATGTTTACGGCTTTGTAATTCCTGAATACAACTTCCTAAAAACGGATTCATCTTATTAAAGCAATGAATTGTT